>NZ_RAWR01000151.1:0-27328 GCF_003986945.1 Corallococcus sp. AB018
CGGTGGGGGCGGCGGTGGTGGGGGCCTGCGTGAGGAGCGTGAAGAGCAGGGATTCCAGCAACATGGCGTGCGCCTCCGGAGCGGGCACCCGGGGCGCCCGCAGGGTCCATCTATCGCATCCGGACGGACCCCGGGGGACCGGCATTCACCGCTGTGTGGCTTTGACCAGACGCTTCCGCTGCTTCACGCCCAGCAGGTAGAAGCGCTCGCGCAGCTCCTGGGCCTCCTCGGGGGACAGGTCCCCGGAGCTCCCCAGGTGCTCGTCCCGCCAGGCGATCGCCCGGGTGATGCTGGCGGACGCTGCCGCGGAGATGTTCAGGCTCTGGCTGAAGCCCTTCATGGGCACCCAGAAGGTGCCGTCCACGCCGTTGAGCACGTCGTCGCTCACGCCGTAGCGCTCGTTGCCGAACACCATGGCGAACTTCGTGTCGAAGCGCAGGCTGTAGAGGCTGGTGGCCCCCTCGCGCAGCGCCGACGCGTAGAGGCTGAAGCCCCGCCCCTTCAGGTGCTCGCGGCACTCCGCGAACGTCTTGTAGAGGTGCACGTCCAACCACTTGTCGCAGCCCTGGGCCACCCGCAGGTTGGGGATGAAGGGCGCTTCCGGGTTGATGACGACGTGCACCTCCTGCACGCCCATGGACTCGCAGGTGCGCAGCACCGCGGCCATGTTGAAGTTGTCCTCCAGCCGGTCGAGCACCACCACGAAGTTGCGCGTGCGCTGGCTGACGACGCGGTCGATCTTCTCCTTCCGCACGTCGAGCAGGAACTGCTCCGGCTCGACGACGTCGCGCTCGAACTTCTCGTAGCGGGGGCCTCCACCAGCCATCGGCTCAGCGCCTCCCGCCGGACTTCTTCGCGGCGGCCTTCTTCACCGGCGCCTTGCGCGCGGCCTTCTTCGCCACGGGCTTGCGCGAGGACTTCTTGGCCGGAGCCTTCTTGGCCGGGGCCTTCTTCGCGGCGGCCTTCTTGGCCGGGGCCTTCTTCGCGGCGGCCTTCTTGGCCGGAGCCTTCTTCGCGGCGGCCTTCTTCGCCGGAGCCTTCTTCGCGGCGGCCTTCTTCGCCGGAGCCTTCTTCGCGGCGGCCTTCTTCGCCGGAGCCTTGGAGGCGGACCTCGTCGTCGGCATCTCGACGTGGATCTTGTCGGTGCGGCCGGTGAAGAGCACCTCCGCCACCGCGTCCATCAGCGCCTGCATGCCCTCGCCCGTGGCGCAGGACACCGGGTATACGCGGATGCCCCGGCGACGCAGCGCCTCCGTGAAGGGCCCCAGGCGGTCGCGGCCCTCCGTCAGGTCCTGCTTGTTGGCGGCCACCACCTGCGGCTTGCCCGCCAGCTCCGCGCTGTACTTCTTCAACTCCGCGTTGAGGATGTTGAAGTCGGCCAGCGGCTTGCGGCCCTCGCCCTCGGCGCCCATGTCGATGAGGTGCACCAGCACCTTGCACCGCTCCACGTGGCGCAGGAACTGGTGACCCAGGCCCACGCCCTCGCTGGCGCCCTCGATGATGCCGGGGATGTCCGCCATCACGAAGGACAGGCTGTCCTTGTACTGGACCATGCCCAGGTTCGGCACCAGCGTGGTGAACGGGTAGTCCGCCACCTTCGGCCGCGCCCGGCTCACCCGCGAGATGAACGTGCTCTTGCCCGCGTTGGGGAAGCCCAGCAGGCCCACGTCCGCCAGCAGCTTCAGCTCCAGCCGCAGGGTGATCTCCTCACCCTTTCCGCCGTCCTGCGCGAAGCGCGGCGTCTGGCGCGTGGAGGTGGCGAAGTTCATGTTGCCCAGGCCGCCCCGGCCGCCCTTGGCCGCCACGAACTGCTGGCCCGGGTCGCTCAGGTCCACCAGCAGCTCGCCCGTCTGCTCGTTGCGGATCAGCGTGCCCACCGGCACCTGGAGCACCATGTCCTCGGCGCCATGGCCGTTGCAGTCGCTGCCCATGCCGTGCTCGCCGTTCTTGGCACGGTGGTGCTGCTGGTAGCGGTAGTCCAGGAGCGTGGTCAGCTGCGGGTTCGACACGAACACCACGGAGCCGCCATTGCCGCCGTCCCCGCCGTTGGGGCCGCCGCGCTCGATGAACTTCTCACGCCGGAAGGCCACCGCCCCGTTCCCGCCGTCTCCCGCCTTCACATAGATGCGTACTTCGTCGACGAACTTCATGGGGCGAACGCCCTCCTGGAAAAACACAAAGCGGGCCGTCCTCGCATCCACCCGTTCCCAACGGGAACAGAAGGACCGGGAACGACCCGCTCGGTAAGCCGTGCCCTGGGTCGCCCCAGGGCCACTGACTAGGCGCTCGCCTGCTCGGCGGCGGCCGGGTACACGGACACCTTCTTCTTGTCGCGGCCGAGGCGCTCGTACTTCACCACGCCGTCCACCGTCGAGAAGAGGGTGAAGTCGCGACCGAGCTTCACGTTCGTGCCCGGGTGGATGACCGTACCGACCTGGCGCACGAGGATGCTGCCCGCCGAGATCGTCTCACCGCCGTACACCTTCACGCCACGGTACTGCGGGTTGGAATCACGCCCGTTGCGCGAAGAACCCTGACCTTTTTTATGGGCCATGACACCTGCTCCTTGAAGTTCGTGTGGGGAATGCCCGGAAAGGCGATTAGCCGGAGATCGAGGTGACCTTCACCTCGGTGTACGACTGGCGGTGACCACGGCGACGGGTCCAGCCTTCCTTCTCCTTCCGGAAGTGCAGGACGCGGCGGTGCTTGTCCTGCGCCAGCACCTTGCCCACGACCTTCGCGCCCGCCACCGTCGGCTGGCCCACCTTCGGGCTCTCAGAGCCGCCCAGCAGGAGGACCTCGGTGAACGAGACCTCAGCGCCGATATCACCGGAGATCTTCTCGATCCGGACAACGTCGCCCTCGGCGACGCGGTACTGCTTTCCGCCCGTGCGAATGACTGCGTACATCGTCGAACCCCTGTCAGCTTCGGGTTGGTTCAACCCATGGAATCCAACGCGCATTTCGGACGGAGGACCGGCCGGCGCGCTAAAAGACGGCGGGACTTACGAGAATCCTGGGGGGTAGTCAAGGCAGTTGGCGGATCAGCCCGCCTCCAGCCCCCCTATTTGCTTTTGAATAGAATTCCCGGAATAAAGTCCACTGGACCGCAACGGAGCGCTCGCTAGGATGCGCGCCGCTTGCTTTCCACCTGTGCCTGTACCTCATCCCTGAGGGGGAGAACCATCATGAAGAAGATCCTGTTCGGTCTGGCCGCCATGGCTTCGCTCACGCTCACCGCCTGCGGTAGCGACTACTGCGATCGCAACGAGGACCTCGCCAAGGACCTGTCCTCCAAGTTCGAGGAGTGTGGCTTCGACACCAGCGCCACCCCGGACGAGCCGACGGACGCGGAGCGCGACGCCTGTAAGGAGGCCCTCGCGGACTGCTCCGACGACGACAAGGAGAAGCTGGACGCGGTCCTGGACTGCATCGACAGCGTCAAGAGCTGCTCCGACAAGTCCACCACCGAGCAGACCCGCATCCTCTCGGACCTCGTGGCCTGCTCCACGAAGGGCGGCACCGTGAGCGCGGCCTGCGCGGCCTCCATCAGCGCGGACTGATCGCCTCATCCCGCGGCGCTCGCCGCGGGCTTCAGGGCCCGGTTCCCTCCCCAGGGAATCGGGCTCTTTCATTTCGGGCACCCGGCAGGCGAGCCCCCAGCGCCCGGTCCACCACCCGGCGGCGCTGCTGGTACTCCCACTCCAGGGGGTCCAGCTCCAGTCCCCGCTCGTAGGACTCCAGGGCCCGCTGGAGCTGGCCGTCGCGCTCCAGCGCGTTGCCGGTGAGGAAGTGCACCCGCGCGGTGCCCACCGCCCGGGGCTGCTCGGCCAGGTACTCCCGGTGAAGCGCGTCCGTCTGGACCGCGGTGAGGCCCGCCTCCAGGCACCGCGCCACGCCCCGGGCATTGCCCAGCCGGGCGTCGTAGCGGGCCCGGCGCAACGGCATGCCCAGGGTGTCGCCCGCGTCCCTCACGCGGATCAGCATGGACTCCAGGCGCGAGCGCTGCCCGCGCGACAGGGGCCGCTGCCGCAGCGCGGACAGGGCGGCCCACAGCTCCCGCGCGCGCTCCCGCGCGGACTCCAGCTCCACGTCCGGCGAGAGCCCCAGCACCGTGTAGTGGGTGCCCTCTCCCGCCAGCTGTCCACGCCACATGGCCAGGACGCGCTCGGCATCTGCGTCGTCCGGGAGCTCCCGGGGCGCGGGGAGCGGAGAGGCCGTGGCGCCCGCGAGGTGCTGCTCCACGCGGGCCTTCAGCGCGGCGGACGGCGCGACGAACTGCACGCCGAAGCCCGGGCGCATGCTCCAGGCCTGGGCCTGCTCGGGCGAGACGTGGCGCACCACCTCGCACGTGACGGACAGCGGCCCCGTGGACAGCGGCAGCACCACCTGGACCTGGGCGAACAGCGGGGGCAGCTCCCCCGTCGCGTGCAGGAACACGCCACCGCGCGACAGGTCCGACCCCGTGAAGACCCGGGGCTGCGCGCCCGGCTGCAGCACCACCTGCACGGGCACCGGGAGCGTCTTCCCCCCGGACGCGCCCGGCGGGGCCAGCGGAGGGGTGCGCCGGGGGCCGGTGACGGGAGTTCCCGGGGAGGCCCCTCCCTGCACGGGACGGGGACCGCCCACGGCCGCGCGCGGCGACGGGGGCCGCGTGGCGAGGGCCTGCTCCAACGCGGCCCGCAGCGCGAGCGCGTGGGGGAAGCGTTCCTCCGGCGTCTTCGCCAGCGCGCGCAGCACCACCGCCTCCAGCGCGGGTGGCACCGAAGGGCAGATGGAGCGAAGGGATGGGGGCGTGCGCGTCTGGTGCGCCACGAGCTGGGCGGTGAGCCCCTCGTCGGGGAAGGGCAGCCGCCCGGTGAGCAGCTGGTAGGCGATGACGCCCACCGCGTACAGGTCCGCGCGGCCGTCCAGGCGCCGGCTCAGGGACTGCTCCGGGGCCATGTACTCCGGCGTGCCCACGATGATGCCCGCCACCGTCTCCGGCATGCTCGCGTCCACCAGCTTCGCGATGCCGAAGTCGAGCACCTTCACGAACGGCATCCCCCGCCCGCGCTTCACCAGGAAGATGTTGTCCGGCTTCAGGTCGCGGTGGACGATGCCCCGCGCGTGCGCCGCATGCAGCGCGTCACACACCTGCATCAGCATGGGCACCACCGCCCCGGCCGACAGGGGCGTCCCCACCCACGCCGACAGGGGCGCCCCCTCCAGGAACTCCATGATGAGGTACGGCCGGGGCGCCGAGGCGTTGAGGTCGAAGATGCTGACGATGTTCTCGTGCCCGATGAGGTTCACCGCCCGGGCCTCGGCGTGGAAGCGCTGCACCAGCTCCGGGTAGCGCGTCAGGTGTTCGTGCAGCACCTTCACCGCCACGCGGCTGCCAATGGACACGTGCTCCGCCAGGTAGACGGACCCCATGCCGCCCCGGCCCACCCGGCGCACCAGCCGGAAGCTGCCCATCTGGGTCCCCACCAGCGGGTCCACCTCGTCCGCCGCTGCCACGGCGGCCGGAGGCTCCACGGCCTTGCCCTGGCCGCCCCCCGCCTCCCGGACGAGCGTGTCGCACGACGTCCCCTCGCCATGTCCCCGCCCGCACGCTGAGCACGTGCGCTCGTTCCTCGCGACTTCGGCCATACCGCGCCCCCCTGGCCAATTCCCTGCCCAATCTGCACATCCCGGAAGCCCGGCATCCACTGCCGCCAAGGGTGGGTGTCGCAAAGTGAGGAGGGTCCCCCGCCCTTGGGCCGGGGTGACGGTTGGGCGGCGGACTGCGACGTGTCAGGAAGGTGTCACGCGGATAGGATGCGCGCATGTCCCGCTCGGCCCGACGCATCCCCACCGTGAACCTGTCCCACTACCGCTCCGGCACTCCCGAGGAGCGGGCCCGCTTCGTCCAGGTGTTTGGCGACGCGCTCAAGGAGTTCGGCTTCGTGACCGTGGAGGGCCACGGCGTCGAGGACGCGCTCATCCGCCGCACGTACACGGACGTGGAGCGCTTCTTCCAGCTGCCGGAGTCCACCAAGACGCGCTACGCGGTGCCGGAGCGTCCGGGGCAGCGGGGCTTCATGGCGTTCGGCCAGGAGCACGCGAAGAACCGCAAGGTGGGGGACCTGAAGGAGTTCTGGCACGTGGGCCGCGAGCTGCCCGTGGGCCACCCGTACCGCGACGACTACGGCGCCAACGTCTGGCCGGAAGAGGTGCCCAGCTTCCGTGAGCACACGCTGACGCTCTACCGGGAGCTGGACGACGCGGCGACGGTGATGCTCCAGGCGTTGGCGGACTACCTGGGCATCGCGCGCAACACGTTCAGCGACATGACGGTGGACGGCAACTCCGTGCTGCGGCTCATCCACTACCCGCCGCTGAAGGACCGCTTCATCCCGGGCGCGGTGCGCGCCGCGGAGCACGAGGACATCAACTTCATCACGCTCCTGTGCGAGGGCACCGCCGGCGGCCTGGAGCTGCTCACGCGCGACGGCGAGTGGATTCCGGTGGACACGCTGCGCGGGCAGATTGTCGTGGACTCGGGCGACATGCTCAGCCGGGTGATGAACGGCGTCATCCCGTCCACGACGCACCGGGTGGTGAACCCGCCCAGCACGGAGCAGGACACCGTGCGCTACTCGATGCCCTTCTTCGTGCACCCGTTCTCCGACTGCATCCTGAAGCCGCTGCCGCAGACGGAGACGCCGGACAACCCCGCGCGCCACCCGCCCATCACCGCGGACGCGTTCCTCAAGCAGCGCCTGCGCGAGCTGGGCTTCCTCAAGTAGCCCCCGCGCGGGTGAGCAACTCCGCCATGTGCACGCGGAAGTGGCGAGTCCCTTCCGCGCCATGGAGCCAGGGCCCCCGGCCCTTGAGCCACGAGGGCTGCCACGCACGGCCCGTCTCGTCCGTGAGGACGACACGGGTCAGCGGGGCCAGGCGCTGCTCGCCCCGGTAGTACAGCCGGTAGAGCTGGAGCAGCGCCTTGTCGTCGTAACACCCGCCGAACAGCACGTGCGTGTCACTGACGGCGATGGCGCGTGCGCCATGCACCGGGGAGGACCAGACCGTGGAGGGCTCTCCCGGCCTCATGCGCACGAGCGGGAAGTCCGTGTAGCTGTAGAACCAGGTCTCCCGCTCCGAAGCGACGTTGAGCGCGTAGCACTCCAGGATGCTCTGCCCCAGGCCGAGCGCCATCTGCACACCACTCTCCTGCCGCTGCCCCAGCGCATCGAAGCGCTCCAGGCCCTCGGCGCCGACGGGCGACCGTGACCCATCGCCGCCCCGGGTCAGGCTGCCGATGACGCCTTCGTCGAAGTAGCTGACCCAGACCTGTCCGTCGGACGTCGTCTGCACGTCCTCGATGCCGTCCCCCAGGGTCAGCTCCCGCAGCAACGTGCCTTCCGGCGAGTAGACGTGGGCGTTGCGTTCGTATCCCGTCTCCGAGCGGTAACGGCAACGCCCGTTCACGAGCAGCACCTCGCCATCGGGAAGCGGCTGGACGTAGTGGAAGTCCGGGGCACCGCGAGGCAGCGTGAAGCGCTCCCAGGTGTCCCAACCGTCCGCGAAGTGGAGGACCTCGTCGCCCTCCGCGAGCCACCACACGGTGTTGTCGGGTGCCACGCCCAGGGCCTTCACGTTCCGTCCCGCGAGCGCCTCCGCCGCGTCGACGAACGGGTGCACTTCGACGTGGAGTGTCCTCTTCATGCGCATCACGGCCTCCGGGCACGGCCTCGACGGCGGCACTCCCGGAACCTGACGGTCCATCGCCGCGAGGCTCGCGCGGCATGGGGGTGGGTGCCATCCTCGCGGCACCGTGACCACCTCCCTCGACCTGTTCGCCATCCAGCCGCGCGTCACGCTCGACGACTATGCCTCGCAGGAGACGTTCGCCTCGCACCATCGGGCGCTCGCTGCACGGGCGGACGCGCTGCGTCCCCGGGACGCCTCGGGCCGGCCGTTGAACCCCGCGCTCGCTGTCTGGCCGGAGATGGTGGGCGCGGCGCTGGGACTGATGGGGCACCTGTCACGCGTGCGCCGCCGCAAGACGACGAACGGTGCCCTGACGCGCGTGGCTCTCGCGGAGTGGCTCGGCATGTTCCGCACGTGGAGCGCCTTCCATCCACCGACGATGGAGGAGTGTCTCTACGCCACGGTGGCGCCCCGCGTGCACCGCGCGATGTACGAGACCTTCTCCGGCATCGCGCGCGACTTCGGCCTGTGGGTGGTGGCCGGAAGCGCGCTGCTGCCCACGAACCGCCTGGGCCCGGACACCCCTGAGTACGAGCCCGCGGGAGCGCGTACCTTCAACACCAGCTACACGTTCTCACCGGATGGCCACTGCGTGGCCGTCACGCGCAAGGTGAACCTGGTGCCCACGCAGGAGGATGTGCTGCACCTGAGCCCGGGCCGTCCGGAGGACCTGCCGGTGCTGGACACGCCGTTCGGGAAGCTGGGGACGCTCGTCTGCTACGACGGCTTCCGCGAACCTCACACGTCCGGCGAACCCTATTTCGTTCCGTGTGCGCAGTACCTGGACGCGCTGGGCGTGGAGGTGCTCGCGCAGCCCTCCGCCAACGCCTGGAGCTGGGACGCGCCCTGGGCCTTTAACGCGCCCGGTGAGACGCAACTGCGCAGCGAGCAGTGGTTCAACGAGGGCCTCTTCACGCAGCTGCGCACCCTGAAGCGCGTGCGCTACGCGGTGAACCCGCAGCTCACCGGCGGCTTCTTCGAAAACACCTTCGAGGCGCCCTCGCTCATCCTGGAGCGCCGGGGGCCGGACGACGTGCACGTGCTCGCCCAGTCCGCGGATCCACGCGGCGAGGACGTGCTCCACGTCACTGTTCCCCGATAGGCGCCGCGGGAACGAGCCGCGCGTCATCCTCCAGGACGAACTTGAGCGTGGGGCCGCGCTCCTCCGGCTTCCATCCCAGGTCCCGCGCCATCACGATGACCCGCGCCACCAGGTCGGGGCCCACGTCGCGAGTCACGAGTCCGGTCATGTCGCCGTCGTCGACGTGGAGCCACGGATCATCGTGGCGGACACGGACGTGCAACGCCTGCCGGGTGGACTCGGCCCACACGACCGTGAGCAGCCGCCAGCCCGTTCCCTCCGGTGCGTCCCGCCGCCCCCGAAGGCTCCAGCGGTACGAGACACCGTTCACCGTCAGGAGCCGGGCCACGAGCGCCCTACTCGCCCAGCTTCTTCTTGAGCAGCTCGTTGACGAGGCCGGGGTTGCCCTTGCCCTTCATGGCCTTCATCACCTGGCCCACGAAGAAGCCGTACACGCTCTTCTTGCCGGCCTTGTACTTCTCCACCTCGCCCGCGTTCTTCGCGAGGATGTCGTCCACCACCGCCTCCACGGCGCCCACATCGCTGACCTGCGCGAGCCCCTTCTCCGCGATGATGTCCGCGGGCGGGCGGCCCGTGCGGAACATCTCCCCGAGCACGTCCTTCCCCGCGTTCGCGGACACCGTGCCCTTCTCCACCGTGGCCAGCAGCTCGCCCAGCTGCGCCGGGGTGAAGCGCAGCGCGGAGATGGGCGTGCCCTCCTCCTTGAGCAGGCGGCTCAGCTCACCCAGGAACCAGTTGGAGAGCTTCTTCGCGTCGGAGACGTGCTTCGCGCAGGCCTCGAAGAAGTCCGCCAGCGGGCGCTCGGCGGTGAGGATGCGCGCGTCGTAGGCCGGCAGGCCGTACTCGCTCATGAAGCGCGTGCGCTTGGCGCGCGGCAATTCCGGCAGCGACTGCCGCTGCGAATCCCGCAGCGCGTCCGACACGAGGAGCGGCGGCAGGTCCGGCTCCGGGAAGTAGCGGTAGTCGTGCGCGTCCTCCTTGGAGCGCATGGACCGGGTGATGCCCTTGTTCACGTCCCAGAGGCGCGTCTCCTGGTCCACCTTGCCGCCGGACTCGAGGACGTCCACCTGCCGCGCGGCCTCGTACTCGATGGCCTGCTTGAGGAAGCGGAACGAGTTGAGGTTCTTCAACTCACACCGCTGCCCGTACGTGGTGGAGCCCTTGGGCATCACCGACACGTTGGCGTCGCAGCGGAAGCTGCCTTCCTCCAGGTTGCCGTCGTTGACGCCCAGGTACACCAGCACGTCGCGCAGCACCTTGAGGTACTCCACCGCCTCGTCTGCATCGCGCAGGTCCGGCTCGCTGACGATCTCCATCAACGGCACGCCCGCGCGGTTCAGGTCCACCAGGCTCTGCCCCGCGGACGCGGTCGCGTCGTGCACGCTCTTGCCCGCGTCCTCCTCCAGGTGGATGCGCCGCACGCGCACCGTCTTCTCACCCGAGGGCGTGTCGATGACCAGCTCGCCCCACTCGCAGATGGGCTGATCGTACTGGGTGATTTGATAGCCCTTGGGCAGGTCCGGATAGAAGTAGTTCTTCCGGCTCCACACGCTCGTGGCCTTCACCGTGCACCCGAGCGCCAGGCCCGTGCGCACCGCGTACTCCACCACGCGCTGGTTGAGCACCGGCAGCACGCCGGGCATGCCCAGGCACACCGGACAGGTGTGGTGGTTGGGCTCGGCGCCGAACGCGGTGGAGCAGCCGCAGAAGATTTTCGACTGCGTGAGCAGCTGCGCGTGGACCTCGAGGCCGATGACCGTCTGGAAGTCGCTCAGGGGCATGGCGGTGTCACCCTTGTGTCGCGCCCGCTAGACGGGGGCGGCGCGGCGGAAGAAGTCGTGCTCGCGCTCGAACGCGCGGGCGATGCGGAGCAGGCGGGCCTCGTCGAAGGGGCGCCCCAACAGCTGCATGCCGATGGGCAGCCCCGCCTGTGTGAAGCCGCACGGCACGGACAGGCCGGGCAGGCCCGCCAGGTTGCACGGCAGCGTGTAGACGTCCATCAGGTACATGGACAGCGGGTCGTCCACCTTCGCGCCCAGCTTGAACGCCGGCACCGGCGACGTGGGCGACACGATGGCGTCCACCTGCTGGAACACCTTCGTGAAGTCCTCGCGGATGAGCGTGCGGACCTTCTGCGCGCGCAGGTAGTACGCGTCGTAGTAGCCGGCGGACAGCGCGTAGGTGCCCAGCATGATGCGGCGCTTCACCTCCGCGCCGAAGCCCTGCCCCCGCGTCTGCGTGTACAGCTCCTTGAGCCCGCGCGCGTCCTTCGCCCGCTGCCCGTAGCGGATGCCGTCGTAGCGGGCCAGGTTGCTGGACGCTTCCGAAGAGGCCAGCAGGTAGTACGTCGCCAGCGCGTACTTCGTGTGAGGCAGGGACACGTCCACCAGCGTCGCGCCCAGCTTCTCCAGCTCCTCCAGCGACGCGCGCAGCGTGCCCGCCACCTCCGGGTCCATGCCCTCCGCGAAGTACTCGCGAGGCACGCCCAGCTTGAGGCCCCGCACCCCGTCCTCCAGCCCCGTGAGGCAGTCCGGCGTCTCCACGTCCGCGGAGGTGGAGTCCAGCGGATCATGCCGCGCGATGAGCTGGAAGAGCGCCGCGGTGTCCCCCACCGTGCGAGCCATGGGGCCCGGCTGATCCAACGACGAGGCGAAGGCGATGACGCCGTAGCGAGACACCCGTCCATACGTGGGCTTGAGCCCCACGGTGTTGGTGAGCGCCGCGGGCTGGCGGATGGAGCCGCCCGTGTCGGTGCCCAGCGCGCCGAACACCTCGCGCGCCGCCACCGCCGCCGCAGAGCCACCGGACGAACCGCCCGGCGTGCGCGTCAGGTCCCATGGGTTGTGGGTGGGGAAGTACGCGCTCGATTCGTTGGACGAGCCCATGGCGAACTCGTCCATGTTCAGCTTGCCCACGAGCGGCAGGCCCGCCTCTTTCAGCAGGCGCACCACGGTGGCGTCGTAGGGCGGGACGAAACCCTCCAGGACGCGCGAGGCGCAGGTGGTCTCCACGCCCTCCGTGAGGAAGATGTCCTTGAGGCCCACGGGCACGCCGTCCAGCGCGCTCAGCGGGCTGCCCGCCTTGCGGCGCGCGTCACTGGCCTCGGCGGACTTCAGCGCCCCGGGCTCGTCCACGCGCAGGAAGGCGCGCACCTTCGGGTCCACCTGGGCGATGCGCTGGAGGCTCGCCTGGGTGGCCTCCACGGAGGACACCTCGCGCGAAGCCAGCTTCGCCGCCAGCTCCAGCATCGACAGGTCGGTGAGCGACGACATGGCGGGCTACTCCAGGATCTTCGGGACCGCGAAGGCAGTGCCCACCTTCGCCGGAGCGTTGGCGAGCCCTGCTTCCGGGGGCAGTGACGGACGCAGCACGTCCTCGCGCAACAGCGAGGACGCGAGCGTCGCGTGGGAGGTGGGCTCCACCTGGCTTACGTCGAGCGCTTCCAGCTCCGCCACCGCGTCCAGGACCGCGGACAGCTGGGTGGCGTAGCGCTCCTCCTCTTGCGGCGTCAGCGACAGCCGCGCCAGGGTGGCCACGTGCCGGACCTGATCGAGCGTGAGGGCCATGGTGAAGCCTCCTCCGGACTTCGCGGTGCTACGGGGACGGCGGCGTGCGCTTGAACAGGTTGAGGACGGCGTTCATCACCTTGCCGCTGCCCTCGTGGCCGTGCTGCTTGATGACCTGCTCCAGCTCGCCCGCGTCCAGCCAGACACCGTGGCAGTTGAAGCAGCTCTCCAGCTCCACGTCGCCCTGCTTCAGCGTCTGCAGGTCCATGCCGCACTTGGGACACTTCATGTAGTGCAGCTGCTTGAGCGACTCGCGCTGCTGGGCGGCCATCTCCTTGGACTGCTCAAGGGCCAGCTTGCGCTTGGCTTCAATCTCCTCGCGCGCGAAGTAGTCGTCTTCGTTGTGGGAGGGCTTGTCGGGGCTCAGGTCGGACATGGTCTCGGGTTCTCCTTGGCGGCAGGCACCATACCCTCTCGCCACGGGGACGCGCCCGAAATGTAGGCCTTGTTCCGCCTCCTCGGAGCCCCCTTGGACGCCTGCCGGAAAATTGACCCCGCCCCCTCCCTCCCTATTCTCGCCGGGCGGATTGCTACAGCTCGCTACGCGGCTGGAATCGGGCAGAGGGAACAGGGGTCCATGACAGCGGCAAAGAAGGGTGGCCGGGCGGAGAAGGCGGTGCTCTCCCGGCAGGAGATCGCGACCCGTCGCAAGGCGCTCGCGAACAAGAAGATGAAGGCCCCGGGCGCTGCGAGCCCCGCCAAGCGGGCGCTCATCGGCGTCTTCATCCTGGCCGCCTCGTTGCTGGCCTTGCTGGCGGTCGCCACGTTCGACGCGCATGACCGGGTGGGGCCCGGCTTCCACAACGCGGTGGGCCCCATGGGCCACCTCATCGCGGAGACCCTGCGCGGCGCGCTGGGCGTGTGCGCCTACCTCATCCCCGCGGGTGGCATCTACACCGCCGTGGTGCTCTTCGTGGGCAACCGCGAGCGGCGCCGCATGCCGCAGATCATCTCCCTGGCGCTGCTCACCTGCAGCGTGTCCGTGCTCGCGCAGCTCATGTTCGCCAAGGACAAGGGCTGGGCCCACCCGCCCGGCGGCGCGCTGGGCGCGAGCCTGGGCGGCCTGATGGAGGGGATGTTCTCCACCGTCGGCACCATCATCCTCGTCACCGCCATCAGCGCGGCGGCGCTCATCGTGGGCACCCAGTACACGTTCTTCAAGCTGTGCTCGCTGGTGTGGGCCGGCCTCACCGTCCTGGGCCGCCGCATCTCCGAGAACGCGCACGTCTTCTGGGAGCAGCAGAAGGTCAACTACGCGGCCCGCCAGGAGCGGCTCGCGCAGGAGAAGGAAGAGGAAGCCGCGTTCCTCGCGGAGCTGGAGGCCGAGGAGGAGGAGCTGTCCGAGGCCGAGCGCATCGCCGCCGAGGCCGAGGCCGCCGAGGCGGAGTCCCTGGCGGAAGAAGCCGTGCGCCTGGCCCGGCAGAACGAGAAGGAGCAGATCGCCAACGCGAAGAAGGCGTTCAAGGAGCAGAAGGAGCGCGAGAAGCTGGAGAAGAAGCTCGCCCGCGAGGAGCCGTCCGAGGACGAGGAGGACGACGCCTCCGACGAACAGCCCTCGCTGCCGCCCGAGCGCGCCGAGCGCCGCTCCCCGGGCGCCGACCCCGCCTGGGCCGCGTCCTTCCTCGCGCCCCAGCCGCAGCTGCCCGCCAACGCGGACGCGGGCGAGCCGCCCCGCCGCGCGCGCAAGACGCCGCAGATCGTCACCCCGCCCTCCGCGCCGTCCACGCCGCCGGTGCCCGCCGCGTCGCTCACGCCTCCGGCCGCCGAGCCCGCCGCGAAGCCCGTGGTCGCGGAGAAGCCGGCCGCCGCCGCGCCGGGCAACGCCCTCATCCCCGCGCCGCCCTCCGCGCTGGCGCGCATGCCGCTCATCGTGGAGCCCAAGGCGCCGCCCAAGCCCACCGCCGTGAAGCGGCCGCAGGACCAGTTCGAGTTCGTGGGGGACCGCAAGAGCTTCTCGCTGCCGCCACTGGACGTGCTGGAGGCGGACAAGAAGGAGCGCTCCGCGCTGGACAAGGACGCGTTCCTCGTCACGGCGGAGAAGCTGCGCGCGAAGCTGGCGGACTTCGGCATCGTGGGCGAGGTCGTCGAAATCCGCCCCGGACCCGTCGTCACCATGTACGAGTTCCTGCCCGGGCCCGGCATCAAGGTCAGCAAGATCGCCGCGCTCCAGGACGACCTGGCCATGGCCATGGAGGCCATGCGCGTGCGCATCGTCGCCCCCATCCCCGGCAAGGGCGTGGTCGGCATTGAAGTCCCCAATCGCGACCGCGAGACGGTGTTCCTCAAGGAGATTGCCGAACAGGACACGTTCCAGAAGAGCGGCAGCAAGCTCACCATGTGCGTGGGCAAGGACATCGAAGGCATGCCGTACGTCTTCGACCTGGTGAAGGCCCCCCACCTGCTCATCGCGGGGACCACCGGCTCCGGCAAGTCCGTGGCGGTGAACTCGATGATCATGAGCATCCTCCTCAAGGCCACGCCCGAGGAGGTCCGCTTCATCATGGTGGACCCGAAGATGCTGGAGCTCTCCGTCTACGAGGGCATCCCGCACCTGCTGCTCCCCGTCGTCACCGACCCCAAGAAGGCCGCGCTCGCGCTGCGCTGGGCGGTGGAGGAGATGGAGCGCCGCTACCAGCTGCTGTCCGAGGCGGGCGTGCGCAACATCGCCGGCTACAACAAGCTGGTGGAGACGCAGGCGTCGGAGGAGAAGCCCGCCCCCGCCCCGAAGAAGAAGACCAAGCCCAAGAAGATGTTCGTCGTGGACGTGGAGGGCAGCACCGTGCCCGCCCCCGCTTCCGCCAGCGACGGGTTGGGCGTGGCCATGCCGCGCGAGGACGACGAGGACCTGCGTGAGGCCATCGTCTCCGAGCCCGCTCCCACCCTGGAGGCCGACGGCGAGGAGGACGCGGAGTTCGAGGAGGACGGCGAGGAGTCCACTCCGGCGGAGGCCGCTTCCCCGGAGAAGAAGGAGCTCAAGAAGCTGCCCTACATCGTGGTCATCATCGACGAGCTCGCGGACCTGATGATGGTCGCCAGCCGCGAGGTGGAGACCTACGTGGCGCGCCTCGCGCAGATGGCGCGCGCGGCCGGCATCCACCTGATGGTCGCGACCCAGCGTCCGTCCACGGACGTCGTCACGGGCATCATCAAGGCCAACTTCCCCACGCGCATCAGCTTCATGCTGCGCTCCAAGCCGGACTCGATGACGATTCTGGGCACGGTGGGCGCGGAGGCCCTGCTGGGCATGGGCGACATGCTCATCATGCCGCCCACGAGCGCCCACCTGCAGCGCGTGCACGGCGCCTACGTCTCCGAGCAGGAAATCAAGAAGGCGGTGGACCACCTCAAGGCCCAGGGCAAGCCCGTCTTCGACGAGTCCATCCTCAAGCCGCGCGATGACGAGAGCGAGGGCGGCGGTGGCGAGGAGGACGAGCTGTCCGACGAGCTCTACGACCAGGCGCTCGCGGCGGTCAGCGAGATGCGCTCCGTCTCCATCTCCATGCTCCAGCGCAAGATGCGCATCGGCTACAACCGCGCGGCGCGCATGATTGAGCGCATGGAGCGCGACGGCGTGGTGGGCCCCGCGGACGGCGCCAAGCCCCGCGAGGTGCTGCTGCGCGGCCTGGGCGACATGCCCGGCGCCGGGGCGATGTAGCCCCACGCCACCCCTTCAAGGCCCGGGGAACGGACGCCCGTTCCCTGGCGGTTTTCCCCTCGGGGGCGCCACGGAAAGCTTCCGGGCGCCCCCGCTCTACTTTCCCCCCGGACGGCCGAATGATCGTCGCCATCTCCCGCTTCCGTGCGTCCCCCGAAGAGGCCGACGGCTGGGTCCACCGGCTCCAGGAGCGCTCGCGGCGAGTGGACGGCCACGCGGGCTTCCTGGGCCTGGAGGTGCTGCGTTCGTTCGAGCGCTCGCCTGAAATCCTGCTCGTCACGCGGTGGAAGGACCGGGACGCCATGCGGGCCTACTTCCAGTCCGAGGACTTCCAGCGGGCCAAGGGGGCCAGCGCGTCCCAGGAGGACGCCACCTTCGCGATGTATGAGGTCGTGGCCACCTGAGCAGTTCCCAATCGCCCCCGGGTCGTCTAAGGGCGGTGCACCATGGCTGAACGTCTTGCCCTATTCGTCACCGCCGCGCGCGGCACCGAGGACCTGCTCGCCGAGGAGCTGAAGGAGCTCGGCGCGAAGCGCATCCGCCAGGACCGCGGCGGCGTGCGCTTCATGGCCTCGCTCGACGAGGCCCTCAACGTCTGCCTCTGGTCCCGCATCGGCATGCGCGTGCTCTATCCATTGGGCGAGTTCGAAGCGAAGGGTGCCCAGGGGCTCTATGACGCGGTGGCCAGCGTCCCGTGGGAGGAGCACCTCACCACGAACGTGACGTTCGCGGTGGACGCGAACCTGAAGGACACCGAGCACGCGCACTCCGGCTTCGTGGCACTGAAGGTGAAGGACGCCATCGTGGACCGCCTGCGCGACAAGCTGGGCTCGCGGCCGGACGTGGACACGCGCAACCCGGACGTGTCCGTGGTGGCGCACCTGGTGAAGGAGAAGCTGTCCCTCTCCCTGGACCTGTGCGGTGACCCGCTGCACCGGCGCGGCTACCGCGTGCGCCCCACCCCCGCGCCCCTGAAGGAGAACCTGGCCGCGGCCCTCCTGCGCGCGGCGGGCTACACCGGCACGGAGGCGCTGGTGGACCCCATGTGCGGCTCGGGCACCATCGTCATCGAGGGCGGCCTCATCGCGCGCAAGCGGGCCCCGGGCATCAACCGGGGCTTCGCGGTGGAGCGCTGGCCGCACCTGGGCGTGCGCGCGAAGGAGCTGCTCGCGGACCTGCGCGCGGACGCGCGGCGCAACGAGCGCAAGGTGGAGGTCCCCATCCTCGGCTTCGACAAGAGCGACGAGGCCCTGGAGGCCGCGGACCGCAACGTGAAGGCCGCGCGACTGGGCGAGGAAATCCAGCTCGCGGAGGGCGACGCGACGAAGCTCCCGCCCCTGCCCGAAGGCGGCGGGCTCGTCCTCACCAACCCGCCCTATGGCGACCGGCTTGGCTCCGGCGGCCAGAAGGGCATGAAGACCTTCTACTTCAAGCTGGGCGATAGCTTGCGCGCGCTGCCGGGCTGGCGTGTCTGGGTGCTGTCCGGCAACCCCGCCTTCGAGAGCGCCTTCCACGCGCGCCCCATGGCCCGCCGCGACGTGTGGAACGGCCCCATCCCCTGCACGCTGCTGGGCTACCGCGCCCCGTCGCTGCCCCCCGGCTCAAAGCCGGTGTTCAGTGCGGCGGGCGAGTCGCAGGAGGTTGCTCCGGTGCGTCCAGAGCATCAGGACGAATAGCCCCGCGGTGAGCAGCACGTACTCGCGGGAGGGCGCGGTGAAGAACGCGGTGGCGATGGCGACCACCGCCGCGGACAACGAGCCCATGGAGCTCACGCGCCACCGGGACACCACCAGCCCGTAGATGATGGCCCCCGCGAGCGCCGCCTTGGGCACCAGCACCACCAGCACGCCCAGCGCGCTGGCCACGCCCTTGCCGCCCTGGAGCTTGAGCCACACCGGGTACACGTGCCCCAGCACCGCGGCCAGCCCCACCAGCGCGTGCGCTTTCGCATCCCCAGGCAGGTAGTGCACGGCCAGCGCCACGGGCAGCACGGCCTTGAGCGCGTCCAGCAGCAGCACCACCGCGCCCAGCTTCTTGCCGGCGACGCGCGTGACGTTGGTGGCGCCGATGTTGCCGCTGCCGCTGGCGCGCACGTCCACCCCACGAAACCACCGCGTCAGCAGCACGCCGAAGGGGATGGAGCCGCAGAGGTAGCCCAGCAGGAGGAAGGCGGAGAGCACGGAAGAGAACAGGGTCCCGCCCTTCAGGACAACAGGTGCGGGAAACGGGTGTGCACCACGACGTAGGCGTAATTGACCAGCAACACCAGCGGGAACGCGATGCGCACCCACCGCCACTCGCGCTCCTCCAGCTCCACCTCCGGGATGGGCAGCGCGAAGAGGAAGTGCAGCACCGTCGCCACCGCGGCCAGCGCGAACAGCAGCGCGCACACGGTGCCCAGGGGGTTGGCCTCCCACGCCCCCGGGATGTTGAAGTGCGCGACGCGGTCCGCCACGCGGGTGAGCCCACAGCCCAGGCAGGGCCAGCCCGTGTGCTCGCGCAGCACACAGCCCCAGAACGGGATGATGCGGGCCACGGGGACGTAGCGCCCCACGAGCAGCCCCCCGAGCCCGACGAGCCCGAGCCATTCGAATGTGCCCAACCGGCGGTTGGGGGCGGGGATGGTGACCTTCATGCGCACCTCGCGCCGAGTGTGCGGGACAAGTCGCGAGGATGGAAGGGGCGCCTTGCCGGGCCCCGGAAACCTGGGCTAAGCGAACGGGCATGCACATGCTCCGCACCGCCCTCGTGATGCTGGTCGCCGCGCCCCTCGTGGCCCTCGCGGCGGACAAGACGCCCAAGCCCGCCGCCAAGGCCGCGGAAGCGTCCAAGGCCGAAGCCGCGGCGAGCGACTGCCACCACCCCGCGGAGGCGAAGACGCCCGAGGCCGCCAAGGCCGCCGACACCGGTTGGACGCTCACCCGCGGCGAGCCCCTCAAGGGCGAGAAGACGGTGAAGCTGGCGGAGCTGCTCGCGAAGCCCCAGGCCCACGACGGAAAGGTCGTGCGCGTGGAGGGCCAGGTGCGCAAGGCGTGTGAGAAGAAGGGCTGCTGGATGGAGCTGGCCCAGGACGCCAAGAGCCCCGGCGTGCGCGTGACGTTCAAGGACTACGGCTTCTTCGTCCCGCTGGACTCCGCGGGTTCGCAGGCGCGCGTGGAGGGCGTGGTGAAGGTCGCGGAGCTGAGCGACGCCCACGCGAAGCACTACGAGGCCGAGGGCGCCATCGTCCCCCGCGGCACCGACGGCAAGCCCCGCGAGATTCAGCTCGTGGCCTCGGGCGTCGAGCTGCGCCGCTAGCCGCGATGGGAGGCCGCAGTTTCAGCATGAGGGGCGTGCAGGGCGCGGCCGACCGGGCCGTGCAGCACGCCCGCGCGTGGCTCCTGGAGACAGAGCCCGGGTCGCGAGTGCACGACGTGCAGTTGGACCCGCGCTTCCAGCACCGGGGCGTGGACCTGCTCTGGGAGCTGCCCTCCGGAGAGGTGCGCGGCATTGAAGTGAAGGGCGACCGTCAGGCCACCCGCCGCCGCTACTTCTTCGAGCTCATCTCCAACCTGGAGAAGGACACGCCGGGCTGCTTCCTCTACAGCGGCGCGGACCTGATGCTGTACGTGTTCCTCACGCAGGGGGAGCTGCACGCCCTGCCCCTGCCCCGGGTGCGCGAGTGGTTCCTCCCCCGCGCCCGCGAGTACGCCCTCAAGCACGCCTTCACCCAGACGGGCGCCATCCGCTACACCACCGTGGGCGCGGTCGTGCCCGTGCGGGACGTGGCGGAAGGAGTGCCCGGCGTCACCACCGTGAAGCTCAAGCGCGCGGCGCCAGAGAAGCCTGACGTAAAGCCCGGCACGCCGGACGCGGAAGGCGCGACGCCCGCCGCGGCCAGCGAACCCGCGGCGCCCGAGGCCCCGGAAGCCCGGAGCCCCCGGCGCACGGGGACCTGAAGCCCGGCCGATTAGCGGCGGCGCTGCGGCTGCGCGTGCTGGTGACGGTGCGCCCGGTGGCCCGGGTGCATCTTGTCGTGCAGGGCCTCCAGCCGCTCCTGCGTGCCCATCAGCTCCAGGAGCGCGGACCGGTCGTTCTGCTGCTTGAAGACGTGCTCCAGGCGGGGCACCAGGTCCAGCGCCAGGTGGATGTCGTTGGCCTTCTCCGCCTCCGCCAGCAGGCCGCGGCCCTCGACGGACGCGTCAATCCACGCCTGCAGGTGGATGAGGCCGTCCACCGCCAGCAGGCGCGAGATGGGCGCGCGAGCCATGTCGTGGATGAGGTTCTTGAGGTCCTGGATGGCGGGCTCACGCTCGCCCTTCGCGGCGCGCACCACCGCCTGGGAGATGCCGCGCCGGTCGGGCAGCAGGAACTCCTCCACCTCGGCGAACGCCGAGGCGTCGTCCAGGTGGCCCTGCGCGGCCAGCGACTCCGCCAGGCTGTCGAACAGCTCCGCGTCCTTCTCCGAGAAGGGCGCCAGCGCCTCCTGGAGGAACGGCTGGGGCAGCGCGCCCTTGTCATCCACCGTCAGCTTCGAGCGCAGGGCCTTCACGTGCTCGAAGGAGGAGGCCACCGAGGCCTCCTTCGCGCCGTTGAGCTTGTGCACGAGCACCTGCATCAGCGTCGCCAGCCCCTGCGTGAAGTCCTGCGGGGACACGCGGTCCGGCATCCACCGGCGCCACAGCTCCACGGCCGCGGCCACGACGTAGTCCTTGAAGGGGCCGGTGCCCTTCCACTTCGCCGCCCACTGCTGGGCGATGCCGAGCGGATAGGCGGACTCCGCCAGCTTGCGGTAGTCCTCTTCACCCACCGGGATGCCGTAGTGCCCCAGCGTGCTCAGCAGGGCCTCCGTCGAGTAGTCCTTGAGGCCCGTCTTCTGCCACGACTTTTCCACCCGCTGCGTGCTCACCAGATGCTCTCCGAGGCCATGCGAGTGCCGGCCATCGGCCCCGCTGCCCATCTTCTAGCGAAAGCGGAGCCCGGCGAATACGGCCTTTGCGGGCCCCGTCAGGCGGCGGACGGCTGGGGCGGCGGGCGGCCCGGCACGATGGGCCACACCGTGGGCTGGCGCCGCCCGTCCTCCACCCGGCGGGCCATGTACGGCTCGCACCCGCGCTCCTTGAAGGCCTTCTTCCACGCGGCGAAGCTGCCCCCTGCGCGCCAGGCGTCCATGGCCGCGAGCCCCGCCTCCGGACCGCACTGGGCCAGCATGTACTCCACCCAGGCCCAGCGCGCGGACGTGGGCCGCACCTCCGCCCGCCCTCGCAGGCCCTTGCGCAGCCGCTCCAGCTTGTTCTCCACCTCGCGCAGCCCCGCGAAGGGCGCCCCGTCCAGCGGCGTGTTGCGCTTGGCCACGAAGGGCGCGACCCCCAGCGCCACCGGCAGGATGCGCGACAGCTCCGTGGTGAAGCGGATCAGCTCGTCGATGTCCGCGTCCTCTTCATGGGGCAGGCCCACCACGTTGTAGACCTTGAGCTGCTTCATGCCCGCCGTGCGCGCGAACTGCGCGGCGCGGACAATCTGTTCCTCGGAGTGCTTGCGGTCCACCAGGTCCCGCATCTTCTGGGACGCCCCGTCCGCGGCCACCGTGAGGCTCATCGCCCCACCCCGCCGGAGCTGATCCACCAGCTCCTGCGTGAGCCGGTCCGCTCTCAGGGAGGACACGCCCACCTCACGCCCGGAGTCCACGATGGTGCGCAGCAGCTCCACGATGCGCGGGTGGTCCGTCACCGCCGCGCCCACCAGCCCCACGCGCTTGGCGTGCTCAGGGATGAGGGACAGGATGCGCTCCGGAGGCACCGTGCGCATGCCGCCATTCGTGGTGCGGCGCATGACGCAGTAGTGGCAGCCGCGGGAACAGCCCCGCTCCGGCTCGATGAGGAACATCGACCGGAGCTCCGTGTGGGGGGTGATGATCTGCGTGCGCGCTGGCAGCCGGGCGTCCGTCGCCTTCGCCACGTGGTAGCGCGCCCCACCCCGCCCGGGCACCCGGAAGCCGGGGACCTTCGCCAGGTGATCCAGCAGCGCCTCGCGTTCCATGGAGGCGGCGGCCTCCAGCAGCACG
This sequence comes from Corallococcus sp. AB018, assembly GCF_003986945.1. NCBI lineage: Bacteria > Pseudomonadati > Myxococcota > Myxococcia > Myxococcales > Myxococcaceae > Corallococcus > Corallococcus sp. AB018. The sequence continues at coordinate 22,104 of NZ_RAWR01000151.1, forward strand.
TGGATCAAGTCCTCCGCCTCCCCCTGGACGAGCACGTCCACGAAGGGCTCCAGCGGATCCGGGTTGGAGAACGTCAGCGGGCCACCCGCCACCACCAGCGGATGTCTGGCATCCCGCTCCGCTGAAAGAACCGGCAAACCAGACAAATCCAACATCGTGAACAACCCTGAAAGCTCCAATTCATAGGCAACTGAAAAGGCAAGCATTTCAAAGCTAGACACGGGTGCCTGGGATTCCCAGGTAAACAATGGCGTCCTAGTTCTCTTGTATGTCTCGACATCATCGGGAAGGAAGACACGCTCGGCGGTCGCGCCCGCGTGCTCATGCACCTCCCGGTAGATGGCCTGGTAGCCCAGCGAGCTCATGCCCACGTGGTAGGGGCTCGGGTAGCAGAGCGCGACCCGGTAGGGCGCCTCCTTGCGGAGCGTCCCTGCTTCGTCCGCCAGCAGTGAGCAGACGTGCTCGATGAGTTCGTAACGGCCCTCCATGGTCCTCCCGACAGTGGATTCCAGACACTAACAACAGCGCGGCCCCGGACCGCCACTCCCGCGTGGGGGAGGGGCTGCCGGGGCCGCGTTGGCCTTCAGGGTCGGTCAGTGCCGACTACTTGAACGACGGGATCTTGTTCGACGGGACGCAGCGACCCTCGTTGTAGCTCGGGGGGAACTCATCGTTCTCCTCGACGTACTCCGCCTCTTCCTCCGTCAGGAAGTCGCCGAACCAGAAGCGCTCCGGGACCGCCTCGCACTGCACGGCGAAGTCCGGGTTGATGCCCGAGCCCGAGCCGCAGTTGGAGAAGCCCTGCTCCGGATCGTTCTGGTCAACACGGGGATCGCAGCCGGTCGCCGGCCACACCGCACGCATGATGTACGTGGAGGTGCAGCCATTGCGCGTGAACGTGACCTCACCCGTCATCTGGGTGCCCGGAGAGCTGGGCGACGAGTACACCTTGATGTTCGCCAGCGTGTACGAGATGGCCGAGGTCACCCCAGCCTGCGTGGGGTTCACGGTCGCGGTGTTGAACGTCGGCGCGAGGCAGAAGTCGTCCGTGGTGTCGGCGCTCAGGTTACCGGTAACCTGAAGGCTGTCGAACGTGTTGTTCGCGTCCGACGAGCCCAACCGGGCCATGTACTGCGGCCGAACCACGAGGATGTTGCTCCCCGTCTTCGGGTCCGCGAACTTCCACACGCCCAGGTTGTCACCCACCTCGAGCGCCTCGGTCGCGCCGCAGGCGCTGCCGTCCGGCTTGATGCCGGTCGGACCGCTCACGACGTCGTACTTCGCCCACCAGTTCGCGAAGCTCGCGTCCTGGACGATGCACCCGGGGTTCGGCTGCTCGACATCGCAGGCGGTCAGGCTGCCCGCGGCCGTCAGCATCACCAGCGTTGAAAGAATGCTCTTGCGCATGTTGCTGATCTTCCTCACGTGGTCGGGTGGTTAGAACGTGTACCGGACACCGAAGCGGATCTGCCGCGGCGCCTGGTAACGGTCCGGGTTCTTGTAGTTCTGGTTCACGTCTTCGTAGGCCAGCTTGCCACCCGCCGCCGCCGGGACGTTGCCCGCGCTGTCAGCCGTGGGCAGGTCAGACACGGAGCCCGCAGTGTTGGTCTTCGCGTCGTACACCGGGAGCACCTGCTCGAAGGTGTAGGACTCGTCGACGCTGTCCACGCCCTGGAAGTTGAAGAGGTTGAACACGTCCAGGGTGAAGGACACCACGCTGTCCTTGCTCACGCGGTAGTTCACGCCCACGTTGGAGTCGACGCTGTTGATCCACGGGGTGCGACCGCCGCTGCCGCGCGGCAGGATGAACGTCTCATCCTGGCCGTAGCCCGGGTACGCGCCGAGGTAGCTGATGGGCGTACCGGAGTTGCCGCGGTAGGACAGACCGATGCTCGCCGACAGCGCGTTGGAGATGTTGAACTCCTTGGCGCCGAACACCTTGATGGCGTGCGTGCGGTCGAAGGGCAGCAGACCCGTGCGGTTGTTCAGGAGGGCCACCAGGTCGAAGTCCGCGAGGATGTTCGGGTTGAGCTGGTTGTTCTCCGGGCGGAACAGACCGGGGTAGTTGCCGTACAGGCGGGACCACGTGTAGCTCGCCTGACCCAGCCAGCCTTCCGTGAACGTACGGTTCAGGTAGACGGTGACCGCGTCGTAGTCACGCACGGGCGTCGGGAACTCCTTGGCGAAGCCGCTGCCAGGGTTACCGAGGAAGTACGTGTTGCCGTCATCGCGGCTCATGTCCTCGATGACCTTGCCCATGTCGCGGTGCGTGTACGTCGCGCCCAGGCGGGTGTTCGCCAGGAGCTCGTACTCACCGCCGACCACGACTTCGTCGGACGACTGGGGCTGGATGTCCGGATCGACCGGCTCGCTCTGCACCAGACCGCCGCTGAAGTACTGGTTGGAGTTCAGCGTGGCCTCGGCGCGGGGCACGATGTACTGGCGATCCGAGCAGTTGCCGCGCTGGCCTTCCAGCGTGGACGGGTCGCAGCCCGGAACATCCGACCCCGGCTCCGACAGGTAGCGACGCGCGCTGAAGCGACGCTCACCCGGGAAGGCGCGGTCCATCATGTTGAGCGGAACCTGCTCGTAGTAACGGGCGAAGTTCACGAACAGCTTCGCGCGGCCGTTGGCGAACGGATCCACCACGGCGCCGATGCGGGGCGACCACTGGTTGGCCAGCTTCAGCGCCAGGTTGCCGTCGCCGCCGTACATGTTCTGCACGTCGTAGCGCACGCCGAGGTTCAGCGTGACGCGGTTGGCGATGGACCAGCTGTCCTGGAGGAAGCCACCGATGGTGGTGCCGCTCGTGGACGACTGCTGCAGGGTCTCGAACACCGGGGTGTCCGGGGCCGTCTGGTAGCCGTAGCGGCGGTTGTCCGACCAGATGCGGCGGGTCACGCCGTTGAGCTGCACATCGCTCGCGGCACCAGCCTCCTGGAGGAACACGCTACCGGAGTAGGCCTTCTTCTGATCGAAGGTCAGGAACTCCGTGTCCACGCCCGCCTTGAACACGTGCGTGCCCAGGGCGTTCAGCAGGTAGGTGGCCTTGGCGTTGATCTGGTAGCGATCCAGCGTCGCCTCGGACATGAAGCCGGGGCCGCCCACGTAGTAGTTCGTCGCCGGGCAACGCACGGCCTGCTCCGCCGCCGTCGTGCCGCAGTACTCCGCGGCGTTGGGGACGTTCTCGAACGTGGTGATCGGGCGACGACGCGTGTACATGGCCAGCGAGTAGCCCGCCAGGCCGTCCGTCGAGCCGATGGCGCTGCCGTCCGCCGGAGGGTTACCAGCGGTCTGGTGGAACCAACCGAGGTTGGCGTCGACCAGGACCTTCTTGTCCATGAAGGCGCCGGCGTACTTGAGAGCGAGCGCCGTGGTGTTGGCGCGGTTCTCAGTCTGGCCGATGTCCTCAGGGCGCGAGTTCTGCGCCGCCGGCAGACCACCCGAGCGGGGGCTGATCTGCAGCTTGCCCAGACCACCCGACACGGTCGGGGTGCCGTTCAGGGCGAACGACACGTTGTGGTCCTGGTTGATGAGGTACGTCAGCTTGCCCATGAACTGGATCGTGCGGGAGTCCGCGAAGTACGTCCGCTCGGAACCCGGGATCTGCTGGACGACGCTGAAGCCGTTCGCATCCTTCGCCACCGCGCCGTTGTCATCCAGCGTGAAGGCGTTGAGCGCACGGGTGTGCTCGTAGCGCTGGAACGACGGCGCGAAGCCGGCGAAGAACCAGAGCTTGTCCTTGAGGATGGGACCGCCGAGGGTGGCGCCGAAGTCGCCCAGGTTGCTCAGGGCGTTCAGGCCGGTGATCGTGGTGCCGTCCTCGATGACCAGCTTGCGGTTGCCTTCCGCGAAGCCCGGCGTCCAGTTGGCGAACACGGAGCCGTGGAACTCGTTGGAACCGGACCGGGTCACCGCGTTGATCACACCGCCCGTGGAGCGACCGAACTCCGGCATGTAACCGCCGGTGATGATGTTCACGTCCTGCACGAACTCGATGCTCAGCGGGCTGGCGTTCACGCCGAAGGCCGGGTCGTTCGTGGACAGACCGTCCACCACGTAGCCGTTCTCAGGCGAGGTCGTGCCGTTGATGGACACGCCGTACTGGTCGGACTGGGCGCCCGGGGCGAGCTCGGCCAGGGATTCAAAGGAGCGCGTCGCGCCGCCCTTGCCGACCGGACGGGCCACCGCGATGCGCTTGATGAACTCCTGATCAACGTTGAGGCCCTGGTTCGTAGAACCGACGTCGATCGTCGGCGGGGCGCCAACGATGGTCTCCGTCGACGAGAAGCTCTCAGGGAGCAGCTCCACGTTCACGCGGATGGTACGGTTGAGCAGCAGCTGGATTTCAGGGCGGGCGAAAGGCTTGAACGACTCCTTTTCGAACCGCAACGTATACGTGCCCGGCGGGAGCTGGGGAATACGGTAGTTACCCTGTGCGTCAGTAACCACGGTCTGCTCGCCCTGCAGGTTGGGCGAGGTGGCGGTCACAACGACATCTGCAGCCGGCTTCTTGTCTTCAGTGTTGATGACAGTGCCGATGATGACGCTGGACTGCGCGAAAGCTGCGGATCCGTACAACAGACCCGCAGCAAGGACGACTCCGGTTTCCCGAAGTACTTGTTTCACTTGCATACCTAACCCCTCCAAGGTGGGCTGCAACCGAAAATGACTTGGGAAAATATCCGAGGTCAAGCAGTTGTCAATAGACCGTTGCTTTTTGGTGACCAGTGGGGCATTGGCCGATCACGATTGCGGCGCCAGACACGGTTGCTTGAACCCGGAACCCTTTTCTGTATGGTGGCCGCCCTTCAATCCGGGCATGGCGGGGACGGGTAGTCCACTGGTGAAGAGGAGTTACGTGCATGTTCGATTCAGTCCTTGACCGCGGCCAAGGACCCAGGTCGCGCTTCGGCGTGGGTGCCGGCGTTTCCACGCTGCTCCACGTTGGCCTGCTGGGTCTTGTCGCCTATCTCTCCACGCGTCCGCCTCCCGTGGAGGAGAAGGAGGTCGAGGTCACGCTGAAGGCCACGATGGCTCCGCCGCCTCCGCCTCCGCCTCCGCCTCCCCCGGCGTCGAAGCCGAAGACGGAGAAGAAGGTCACGCCCAAGAAGCCAAAGGACGTGATCGTGCAGCCGAAGGAGATCCCTCAGCAGAAGCCGCAGGAGACGGAGACCCCGCCCGAGCCTGACGAGCCCGAGGCGAGCGAGTCCGAGGTCGAGGGG
>NZ_RAWR01000152.1:0-27298 GCF_003986945.1 Corallococcus sp. AB018
GAAGAGGCCTGCGTGGGGGCATCCGCCGGGGGTGCGGGCTGGCCTGGGAAGGCGACGAAGCCCTCCTGTGCCTCCGTGCCTTGGGCGGTGGCCTCCGGCTCCGGTGCCGGTGCGGTCGCGATGCTCTCGGCCGGCGGCTCGGGCGTCGCGCTCAGCTCGGCCAGGGCTTTCGTGAGGGGCGCGCGGTCCACGGTGAAGTTGATGCCGTCGCGGTTGAGGAAGACCACGGCGTCCCCGCCCGCGGGTGCCGCGTCCATCACCAGGATTGGCGCGTCGGTGACTCGGGCAATGCGCCGGGTGGACACCGTCATCACGTGCGCCTGGAGCCGGCCTTCGTGCTCGCGCAGGAAGACGAGGTGATCGTCGTCCAACCACCGGGGCGAGTAGTTGAACAGCCCATCCCGCGTGAGCCAGCGCAGCGAACCGTCCGGCTCGCGCAGCACCAGGTCCCACCCCTCCACGCCGTACATGGGGAACACGTACCGTCCACCGTCCGGCGAGGTCACGGGCGTGCCTAGCGCCGTATGCGCCTTGAAGTCCGTCAGCCGCTCGCGCTGACCGCTCTCCAGATCCAACCGCACGAGGTTGGCCGCGTCGCCGTTCACCTCCACGAACACGTAGGACCGGTCATCCGCCGTCAGGTCGCCGCCCATGCCCACCAGGTCGTCCCACAGCCGCACCACGTCACCCGTGCGCGCGTCCACCCGCCACAGCTTCCCCGTGTAGCTGCCCACCGAGTCGATGTCCGCGCTGACCAGGTACAGCCACCGGCCGTCCCGGCTGAACGTCATGCCGCTGACCAGCGACGAGCTGGCCACCACCCAGCGGCGCCCCGGCAACAGCCGCACCAGCGCGCGGCTGAAGCGCTCGCGGCCGTCGCGCTCGTACACGGTGAGGTGCGTGATGGCTTCACGGCCCACGCTCACCAGCGCCGTGCTCCCGTCGACCGGGTTCGCGACGAGCCGCGAGAAGTAGCCCGCATCCCGCACGAGCACCTGCTGCGTGGCGGGGCGCTCGCGCAGCTGGAGGTCCTTCTGGAGGCTCTGCTCGTACTCGCTGAACAGCGACCCGATGTCCTTGCCGTAAACCCGCTTGAACCGCAGCGTCACCGCGAGGGGTGGGAACAGCGAGCTGCCCTGTTCGTCCACCAGCTTCCACAGACGCTTCTCGCCGTACGTCTTCGCCAGGTACTCCACGAAGTTCATACCGGTCAGGTAGTTGCCGCCGAACGGATCCAGCGCACGGTTCTCCGGTGACAGGTAGCCCGCGTTGAGCTCGCCCTTCTGGGCCACCACCGCGCCCTCCCACCAGCCGCGCCACACCGGGCTGTAGGGACGTCCCGTGTCCTTGCCCAGCCGACCCTCGTAGTAGGTCGCCAGGCCCTCCAGGAACCAGGACTCGGTGAAGATGTTGGGCTGGAAGAGGCCGCCCGTGACCTTGTTCAGGACGTTCCACAGCCCGCCCACCTGCTGCATCTGCACGTAGTGGACGGACTCGTGACAGGCCACGTCGCCGATGTCCGTCTCACCCAGACCCAGCAGGTTGAACTGCTCCAGCGTCATGTGCTGCGGCAGCACCATCTGCTGCGGCGTGCTGGCGAACTCCGACTGGACGTACGCGTTGTTGAAGTCCGCGCTCGTCAGGTAGACGAGCACCCGCTTGCGCTCGGTCTTGCTCCACGCGTCGCCGCGCAGCCGCTCCACGCAGCCTTCCATCCGGGCGGCTACCCGCAGCGCCGTCCCGCGCAGATGGACCGGGTAGTACAGCTCCATCGACCGCGTGGTCAGCTTGTGCATGTCGTCCCGGGCGAACGACGCCTGGACGTTCTGCGGGAAACGGGGTGCGACGAAAGCACACCCCGATGTCAGCAGCAGGAGACAAGCGAGGATGGCGGGCTGGCGGGCAGGCCCGCGAGAAGCTGACATGGCGGTGCATCCTACCGAGCACAAATCGTAGTCAGGAGCGCGTTTTTCACGATAAGGGAACGCGTCGCATTCCTCACAGGAACCTTCCCATGACCGAACCCGCCGAGCCCCAGGGGCTCCCTGTTCCGCAGCACGTCCACAATGCGCAGCTCCAGCTTTCCGCCGCGTTGGAGAAGGCCAGCGGCGCGCCGGTCGACCTGACGAAGGCTCCGTGGGCGGACGTGGAGACGTCGGTCATCCAGCTGCTGGGCGGCCGGTTCGACCCGAACAACCCGAACCACCAGGGCGCGGCGCTGGGCCTGGCGGGCGGCTTCGCGCTGCGCCTCATCTCCGAGCACCAGGCGTTCTGGTTCCCCAACCGGGACTCGCCGGAGGGCGCCTCGCTGGGCTTCCCCGAGGCCATCATCATGCTGTCCCCGTTCGGGGCGGTGATGGACGCGCTGGCGCAGGGCAAGTTGACGCGGCTGGACGACCTGGCCGCCGACATCCGCCGCTCGCTGGGGCAGGTGAAGTTCGGCACCAACCCGGCGCAGGCCCTGGGCGGCGGTCAGCCCCAGCGGCTGGGGCCCCAGGAGTACCAGCGCCTGTTCGACCCGGGCTTCCTCCAGTTCATCGTGGTGGATCCGGCCAAGGCGAAGCAGGCGCTGGAGGCGAAGACGGACGCGCTGGCGCGCGACGTGCGTGACGCGCTGGGCCGCACCCAGCCGCCGCTGCCGCCGGAGGCCCGCCAGCAGTTCGAGGGGCAGATCGTCACGTCGCTGCAGCGAATGGAGCAGGGCAAGACGCTGGCGGAGCAGGCCGAGCGCGCCCCGCGGCTCGCGGAGCTGCTGACGCACCTGGTGGCGACGGTGGGCGGCACGGGCTCCGCGCCCGAGGAGTTCTGGCACGACGTGGTGCTGCCGCTGCTGTTCATCGGCGCGCCCGCGAGCTTCCCGCCGCTGGATGACGACGAGCTGGAGGCGTTCAAGCAGGGCGCGGATCCGCTGGCGCTCTTCGTGGACGTGGTGCCGCACTCGCACCGCGCGCCGGACGAAGGCCTGCTGGGCGCGTTCGAGATGTCGGAGATCGGCCTGGTGCACCCGGCCTTCCAGAAGGTCGGCGCGCTGCGCCTCATCCGCATCAACCCGGACCGGCTGAAGCCGATGCTGGAGAAGTACGACCCGAACGCGACCATGGACGCGGTGCAGCGCTTCACGGCGCACGTGTCCCAGGCGGCGGGCAAGCCGGCCGCGGAGTCCCCGCAGGGCAAGGAGATGCTGCAGGCGGCGCTGACGCTGCTGGCGGACCTGAAGCGCTCCGTGTCGGTGGGCGGCGACGTCTGCCTGCGCCGCCTCACGGAGGCCGAGGCCGCTTCCGAGCAGGCGCTGGCCATCGTGCGCCGCGCGCTGCAGAGCCCGCGCATCATCCTCACCTAGTCTGGTGGGAAGGGCGCGCGTCCGGGGCAACCGGGACGCGCGCCGTTACGTCTTCGCGACCAGGGCTTCCAGCGCTGCGGGCTGGCGCGGAGCCGGAAACGCCTCACTTCTTCGCGAGCAGGGCTTCCAGAGCGGCACGGGGCCCCGGACGGAGCCGCTCCGAGGCCAGCCGCAGGGCCCGCCGCGAGAGCTGTGCGTAGAGCGGAGCGATGTCCGAGGGCAGCGCCGCGAGGTGCGCCGCGACGACGCCCGCGTCTCCTCGGACAATGGGGCCGGTGAGTCCACCCGAGAGGCCGCGCGCTTCGATGCCTCGCAGCGCCGAGCGCATCAGCGGCAGCAGGGCCTTCAAGGCCGCCTCGGGTTCGATGCCCGCGGCGCCCAGCGCGCCCACGGCCGCGTCCGCCAGGGCCACCAGTCCACCAGCGCTCAGCACCGCGCCCGCGTGGTAGGCGGCCCGGTGCGCCTCCGGCACGTCGAACATCGCGAAGCCCACGTCCTCCGCCATGCGCTGGAGCACGGCGCGCAGGGCAGGGGAGCGTGTGCTGATGGCGGCGGTGTGGCCCGCGAGCGAGTCCCTCGCGGAGGACACGGCGCAGAGTGGATGGAACGAACCCACCACGCGGCCCCGCTGCGTGCCCAGCGCGGAGAGGGGCAGGGCGCCCGCGGTGTGCACCAGCGCCACCGTGCGCGGCAGTTCGCGTGACAGGGCTTCGGACACCGACGGCACCGCCGCGTCCGGAACGCACAGCACGCAGACGCGCGCCTTCTTCAGGTCCGCTGGGGTCGCGGGCTTCAGGCCCAGGGCCCGCGTGCGCTCATGGCCTGCGTCGTCGCGCGAGTACACGCGCACGGGCCAGCGCTTCGCCTGCAGCGCCAACGCGAGTGCACCACCGAGCCGCCCCGCGCCGACGATGACCACGGGGACGCGCTTCGCCTTCGCCGCGCTGCTCCGCGTGCTCCGGCCTCGCCGCGCCACCGTCAGGCGGCGTCCCGGGCGAACTGGAGCTGACCGGCCTGGACGGCCACTCGCACGCGGTCGCCCGCGCCGAACTCGCCGGAGAGGATGCGCTCCGCCAGGGGGCCTTCCACCAGCCGCTGCACCACCTGGCGCATGGGCCGCGCGCCCAGCATCGGGTCGAAGCCGCCGGACTTGAGCAGGTGCCCCACCACGTCCGTGCCCGCCGTGTAGACGATGCCGCGCTCCGTCGCGAGCCGCTTGCTGCTCTCCGCCAGGATGAGCGTGGCGATCTTCGCCACCTCCTGCTCCGCCAGCGGACGGAACGGCAGCCGCTCGTCGATGCGGTTCCACAGCTCCGGCGGCAGCGCCTTGCGCGCCGTGTCCGACGCCATGTCCAGCGCCTTGCCCTCGGCCGCGTCCGCCGCGCCGAAGCCCACCGCGCGGCCCGTGCGGCTGAACGCCTCCGCGCCCAGGTTCGTGGTCATCACGATGACCGTGTTCGAGAAGTCGATGTGCCGGCCCTTGCCGTCCGTCAGCCGCCCCTCCTCCAACACCTGGAGCAGCAGCATCTGCACCTCGCGGTGCGCCTTCTCGATCTCGTCCAGCACCACCACCGACGACGGCCGGCGGCGCACCGGCTCCGTGAGCTGTCCGCCTTCACCGAAGCCCACGTAGCCCGCGGGTGAACCGATGAGGCGCGACACGCCGTGGGACTCGGACATCTCGCTCATGTCCAGACGCACCAGCGCGTCCCGGTTGCCGAACAGCACCTCCGCCAGCGCCCGCGCCATCTCCGTCTTGCCCACGCCCGTGGGGCCCAGGAAGAGGAAGCTGCCCATGGGACGGCGCGACGCGAAGCCCGCGTAGTTGCGGCGGATGACCCGCGAGATGCGCACCACCGCGTCGCCGTGGCCAATCACGCGCTCCGCCAGGTCGTTCTCCAGCCGGAGCAGCCGCGCGGAGTCGTTCATCAGCAGCCGCTCTTCCGGCACGCCCGCCAGCTTCGCCACCACGCGCGCCACGTCCGCGGCGTCCACCCGGTGCTTGCCCTCGCGGTGGCAGCGGCTGCCCGCCAGGTCCACCACGCTGATGGCCTTGTCCGGCATGAACCGGTCCGTCACGTAGCGGCTCGCCAGCGACGCGGCCGCCTCCAGCGCCTCCGGCAGGTATCGCAGCGCGTGGTGCTCCTCGTAGCGCCCGATGATGCCCTGGAGGATCTGCAACGTCTCCGGCACTGACGGCTCGTTCACCACCACCGGCGTGAAGCGCCGCTCCAGCGCCGGGTCCGCCGCGATGAACTTGCGGTACTCGTCGTGCGTCGTCGCCCCGATGCAGGGGAACTCGCCGCGAGCCATCGCCGTCTTCAGCTCGTTGGCCGCGTCCTGCGGGCCCTCGCCCGTGGAGCCCGCGCCCACCAGCGTGTGGATTTCGTCGATGAAGACCACCACGCGCCCCTCGGCCCGCCGCACTTCTTCCTTCAGTGCGTTGAGCTTCTCGGAGAACGAGCCGCGCAGCTGCGTGCCCGCCACCAGCGTGGCCATGTCCAACTCGACGAGGATCTTCTCCGCCAGCGTGCCGCGCAGGCCCATCAGGCGCTGCGCCACGCCCTCCACCACCGCCGTCTTGCCCACGCCGGGCTCGCCCAGCAGGCACGGGTTGTTGGTGCGGCGCTTGCCCAGGATGTCGATGACCTCCTCGACCTCCCTCGCGCGGCCCACCACCGGGTCCAGCTTCCCCTCGCGCGCGGCCTGGCTCAGGTTGCGGCCCATGGACGTGAGCATCGGGAACGCCTTGGCGTCCAGCGTCAGTGGCTGACCCTTGGCCTGGGACGGCGGAGGCGAGGACGGCTTGACCACGGGCGCGGGAGGCAGCGGGGCGGGCGGCGTCGCACGGGCGACCGGGGCCGGCGGCGCGGGAGGCGCCATGCGCGGCATCGGCGGAGGCGGGGCTTCCGAGACGGCGTCCTGCGTCACGTCGTCCTCGTCCACGTCGATGAGATCTCTCGGCGACAGCGCGGGCGTCGAGCGCGCGGCTGGCGGCGGAGTCGTCACCGGGGGCGTCATCACCGGAGCCGGCGCGGGGGCCGGACGCGGCACGCTCAGCGCGAACGTGGAGGAGGGAAGGGGAGACGGTGGCGCGCCCACCGGACGGCTCACCGGCGCGCGCGTGGCCACGGCCTGGCCATAGCCCGGCTGGAGCCGACGTGGCAGGCCGCCACTGGTGGAATAGGCGAGCGCCGTGTTGGACAGGGAGATGAGGTCCAACCCCGTCCGCCCCAGCAGGTCGCTCGCGGCGCAGCGCTTGCGGATGATGGCGATGAGCAGGTGCAGGCAGTCCGCCTCGCCCGCACGGAAGGTGCTGGCCAGCTCGCGGGCGCGCGCGGTCAACTCCTGCACCACGTTGCCCGTCTCCGCCGGGGCCTCCGTGATGAGTTGGAGGAGCGCGTCCTCGTCCACGCCCTTCTCCTTCAGGAGGAGCTGGGCACGGTTCTCCACCGTGAAGAGCGCCAGCAACACGTGGGCCGACGTGGGCTTCTGGGCGACGCTGCGGGCGATGTCATTCGCCTCATGGAGAACCTGGGCGAGATCCGTGCTGTCGACCATTCATGCTCCGGCAAGCGTCCAGCCGAGCGGAATACACCGTCCGCCGCTCCGCCGCAAAATTTAGGCTACAGACCGCTACAGGATGGATGCAAGGCAGGGTAAACCTTGGGCCGCGGCCGGATTTCGGTTGGCTGCCCGCCCGTTTCCCGACTCAATTCAAGGGACCGGGCAATCACTCCGGGAGGGCTGCGTAATCCGCCCAGAGACCCCATCCCTATGACCTCCCTTGCTCAACCGGCGCGCGTCTTCGTGGACCCTCTTGGGGGGATGCGCGCCGCCGTCGAGGCCCGGCGTTGGCTGTGGCCCCTCCTCATCCTCGCCTTCTGCGTCGCAATCTCCGGCACCGTCTACGCGCTGCGCTGGGACGCCACCGCCTCCATCGTGAGCGCCCTGCCCACGGACTCGACCGCGTCCAGCGTGTCCGAGTCCGACATCGCCGAGCAGATTCAGACCGCGTCGCGCAAGGCGCTGGTGGGCGGCATCGCCAAGGGGCTCATCGTGATGCCCCTGATGGTGCTGGCGCTCGCGTGCATCCTCTGGGTCGCGGCCTGGCTCTTCAACAAGCCCGCGGCCTTCGGGCAGCTGATGACGGCCGCCGCGGTGGCGCTGCTGCCCATCGCGCTGTACCACCTCATCTACGCGCTGTGCGCGGGCTACCAGCACTCGCTCACCGACCTGCGCGCGGAGCGGCTCGTGCCCTCCAGTCTGGCCCTGCTGGACGGCCTGACGCCGAAGATGCAGCGCGTGCTCAAGGGCGTGGACTTCTTCAACCTGTGGAGCGTGGGCCTGCTGGGAGTGGGCTTCTCCACCGCCACCGGCATGCGCCTCGGGCGCGCGCTGGTGCTCATCGGGGTGATGTACCTCATGTACGTGGGTGTCTTCTTCATTGGCCTGCCGGCGGGAGGTGCGCAGTGAGCGCCTTCCTCGTTGTCGCGACGCTGCTCACCGCCACGCCCATCACGCTGGAGGAGACGCGCCAACTGGGCCGCAAGAACACCCAGGCGCTCCAGGCCGCGTTGGACGTCGCCGTGGCCCAGGAGGACCAGCGCGTGGCGCGCTCCGGCCTCCTGCCGCAGGTGCAGCTCAACCTGGGCCCCAGCCTGGACTACGTGGGCCGGCGACGGCAGGTCTTCACCGTCCCCATCAGTGAGACGGAGACCGTCACGCGGGAGGTGGTGGCCACCTCCAACACGGCGGACAGCTACTTCGCGTCCCTCGGCGTGTCGCAGGTCATCTACAACCGCGGCCTCTGGAAGCAACTGGAGCAGGCGGGCGTCATCGTGGACGCCACGCGCAACCAGTCCATTGAAGAGTCGGACACCTCCGAGCTGGAGGCCATCCGCCGCTTCTTCAACCTCTTCCTGTCGCAGGCCACGCTGGGCGTGCTCAACGCCACGGCGCAGCGCAGCGAGGTGCAGCTGGAGCGCGCGCGCGCCCTCTTCACCGCGGGCCGCGTGGGCAAGTCCGAGGAGATCGCCGCCCAGGTCAACCTGGGCAACGACCGCATCAACATCGTGCAGCGCCAGAACCAGCTGGTGGCGGACCAGGTGCAGCTGGCCGTGTGGCTGGCGCGCCCCGGCACCGAGCTGCTCCAGGCGGTGGACCCCGGCGTGTTCCAGCAGGAGCCCGCGCCGGCGCCTCCCCTGGATGACGCCATCAAGCAGGCCCGCGAGCACCGCGCCCTGCTCAAGGCGCTCCAGCAGCGCGTGCAGGTGGCGGAGCTCCAGCGGGCCATCGTGCAGGGGGACTACATCCCCCGCGTGGGCCTGTCCGCGCGGTACTCGCACAACAGCCAGGCCCCGGGCTCGTTCTTCAGCGAGCCCGGCTACGGCAACATGTTCAACGGCGGCGTCACGCTGACGTGGGACCTGTTCAACGGCTTCAATACCGACGCCCAGTCCGCGCGCGCCCAGGTCAACATCCGCAAGGCGGAGCTGACGTTCGCGCAGACGGCGCGGGAGCTGGAGGCGGAGGTGCGCCGCTCCCACCAGGTGCTGGAAGGACAGATTGCCTCCGCGAAGCTCGCGGCGGACAACCTGACGGTCGCCCAGCAGGGCCTGGCACTGGCGGAGGAGCGCTTCCGCGCGGGCGCCGGCTCCACGCTGGACGTGCGAGACGCGCAGCTCAAGTTGACCCAGGCGGAGCTGGTGTTGCTCCAGAGCCGCATCGATGTCGAAATCGCCCGCTATGCCCTGTTCCGGGCCATGGGCACGCTGAACCCGGGAGACTCACAATGACGTGGTGGAAGGCGGCAATCGCCGGCGCGCTGTTGCTTGGAGCGGTGGCCATCACCGTGGGCGGCCTGCGGGACCGGCCGCCCCCGACGCAGGAAGTCCAGATGGCCAAGGCCCGCAAGGGCACCATCACCCGCACCATCACCGGCGCGGGCAAGGTGCAGGCGGCCACCACGGTGAAGATCTCCTCCAACCTGTCCGGCGACCTCGTCGCCCTCAAGGTGAAGGACGGTGACCCCATCACCAAGGGGCAGGTGCTGGGGCAGATCGACAAGCGCTACTACGAGGCGGCCGTGAAGCAGGCCACCGCGTCCCGCGACGCCGCCCGCTCCGAGGTCCAGGTGTCGGAGGTGGACACCTCGCGCCAGCGCGCGGAGCTGGGCCGCGTGAAGGGGCTCGCGGAGAAGGGGCTCGCGTCCGCCGCGGAGGTGGAGCAGGCCCAGGCCGTGGCGGACACCGCCGCGGCGCGCCTCGCGGCCGCCAAGCAGCGCGTGGCCCAGAGCAGCGCCGTGCTGGAGCAGGCCTCCACGGACCTGGCGCGCACCACGCTCCTGTCCCCCATCGACGGCAACGTGATTGAGCTGACGCGTGAAGTGGGCGAGCGCGTGCGCGGCTCCGACTTCTCCGAGGACGTGGTGATGACCATCGCCGCGCTCAACCAGATGGAGGTGAAGTTCGAGGTGGGTGAGCACGAGGTCGTCCACCTGAAGTACGGCCAGCCCGCGGAGGTGACGCTGGACGCGCTGGAGGGCCAGTCCTTCACCGGCACCGTGGTGGAGATCGCCCAGAAGGCCACCATCAAGAACCCGGGCACGGAGGCCGAAGTGACGAGCTTCCCCATCACCGTCGCCCTGGACGCGCGTCCGCCGGGCGTGCTCCCCGGCATGAGCGCCGAGGCGCGCATCAGCGCGGAGACGCACAACGACGCGGTGCTGGTGCCCATCCAGGCCGTCACGGTGCGCGCGGAGCGCTCGCTGCCGGACTACCAGGCGCCGGTGGAGGGCACGTCCCTCACCGCCAAGCGCCGCACGGAGTCGCTGGCCAAGGTCGTGTTCGTGGTGGACAACGACAACAAGGCGCAGGTGCGCCGCGTGCGCACCGGCATCGCCTCCGACACGGAGCTGGAGGTGCTGGAGGGCCTGCAGGTCGGGGACCGCGTGGTGGAAGGCCCCTACCGCACGCTGTCCAAGGAGCTGTCCCACGGGGACGCGGTGCGCGAGCCGGAGAAGGCCGCGGCGAAGGGCAAGTCGTGACGTCGGCCCCTGCACCGGACGCGGGCCCCCTCATCCAGGTGGAGGGGCTCACGCGGGCCTTCTTCGTGGGCGGTGAAGAGGTGCGCGCGCTGCGCGGCGTGTCCTTTGGCATCCAGCGGGGGGAGTGGGTGGCCATCATCGGCCAGTCCGGATCCGGCAAGAGCACGCTCATGAACGTGCTGGGCTGCCTGGATACGCCCACGAGCGGCCGCTACATGCTCAACGGCAAGGACGTGTCGAGCATGGACGACGACGACCTGGCCGTCATCCGCAACGTGGAGATCGGCTTCATCTTCCAGACGTTCCAGCTGCTGCCCCGGGAGACGGCGCTCGCCAACGTGGAGCTGCCGCTGGTGTACCGGGGCATGGGCGCGAAGGAGCGGCGCGAGCGGGCGAAGGCGGCGCTGGACAAGGTGCAGCTCACGCACCGCATGCACCACCGGCCCAACGAGCTGTCGGGCGGTCAGCGCCAGCGCGTGGCCATCGCGCGGGCGCTGGTGTCGGAGCCGTCCATGCTCCTGGCGGACGAGCCCACGGGCAACCTGGACTCGGCCACCGGCGAGGAGATCGTCAAGCTCTTCGAGCAGCTGCACCGCGCGGGGCACACGCTGGTGCTCGTCACGCACGAGCCCAAGCTGGCCGCGCGCTGTCCCCGGGCCATCCGGTTGAGCGACGGGGAGATCGTCGCGGACGGGCCGGGGCCGGAGGTGGCGCTGGGTGTGCACGCGGCACCCCAGGCGGGCACCGCGTGAGCTTCCGGAAGGGCTTCCGCGTGGACGTGCTGGAGGGGGCCCGCATCGCGGTGTTCTCCCTCCGGGCGAACCGGATGCGCACGGTGCTCACGACCTTGGGCATCGGCATTGGCGTGGCGACGCTCCTGGCCATTGTCGGCATCATCCAGGGGCTCAACGCGTCGTTCGACAAGCAGCTGGCCACGCTGGGCGCGAACACGATCTTCATCTCCAAGTACCCCTGGATGGTGAAGGGCAACTGGTGGCTCTACCGCAACCGGAAGAACTTCACGCTGGAGCAGGTGGCGCAGCTGCGCGCCCAGGCGGACTTCATCACCGCCATCTCCCCGGCGGTGCTGCGCACGTCCGACGTGTCGCACGGCGCCCTCCAGGTCTCCAACGTGCGCATCAACGGCGTGTGGAGCGACTACCTGGCCATCGGCAACTACGAGGTGGTGTCCGGACGCTTCCTCACCCGCGCGGACGAAGAGGTGAACCGGGCGGTGACGGTGCTGGGCGCGGACGTGGCCGCCTCGCTCTTTCCCAGCATCAGCCCGCTGGGGCAGACCGTCCGCATCGACGGGCGGCCCTTCCAGGTGGTGGGCACGCTGGGGCGCAAGGGGAAGGTCGTGGCGGAGAACATGGACATGTCCGTGTTCATGCCGTTCAAGACCTTCAACTCCAACTTCGGCAAGGGGCGGCCCATGCAGATCGCCATCGCCGTGGCGGACGCGGGGCAGATGGCGAAGGTGGAGGACCAGCTGGTGGGCATCATGCGGCGCGTGCGCGCGACGCCGCCGGGCCAGCCGGATGACTTCAACGTCAACCGGACGGACTCGCTCGCGGCGACCTACGAGCAGCTCACCGGCGCGCTCTACGCGGTGGCCACGGGCGTGGGACTGATCACCCTGTTGGTGGGCGGCATCGGCATCATGAACATCATGCTGGTGTCGGTGCGTGAGCGGACGCGGGAGATTGGGGTCCGCAGGGCGCTGGGCGCGCGCCAGCGCACCATCGTGCTCCAGTTCCTGATGGAGGCCTCCAGCGTGTCCGCGGTGGGGGGCTTGTTGGGGACGACGGTGGGGCTGGGCACGGCGAAGATCGTGTCACTGGTGACGCCGCTGGCGGCGGACGTGCGCCCGGGTACGGTGGTGGGCGGGGTGGCGTTCGCGGCGCTGGTGGGCCTGCTGTTCGGCATCTGGCCGGCCGCGCGTGCGGCCCGGCTGGACCCGGTGGAAGCGCTCCGCTACGAATAGGGCAATGCGGGCCTTCCTGGACAACTTGCGGCTGGCGCTCGGCACCTTCCTGGGCAACCCGCTGCGCTCGCTCCTGACGCTGGTGGGCATCGTCATCGGCGTGGCCACCGTCATCACGATGATGGCCCTCATCGAGGGCCTCCGCGAACAGGTGAACAAGAACCTGGGCAGCCTGGGCGCGCACACCTTCGAGGTGACGAAGTGGCCCACCGGCTTCGGCCGCATCAACTGGGCGAAGTACGCCAAGCGCAAGGACCTGCTCGGCGACGACGTGCGCGCCATCATGGAGTCGTGTCCCTCCGTGAGCGCGGCCACGCCCCTGGCCCAGGAGTGGGGCAAGAAGCTGACCACGGCGTTCCGGGAGACGCCTCCTTCGGTGAGCATCCTGGGCACGGAGCCCACGTACCTGGAGACGAGCGGCGTCGTCGTGGCGACCGGCCGCTTCTTCAACGAGACGGAGACGCTGGACGGCCGCCCGGTGATGGTCATTGGCGTGGACCTGGCGGACACGCTCTTCCCGGGCATGAACCCGGTGGGCTCCGAGGTGCGGCTGCAGGGCCGGCCGTTCCAGGTGATTGGCGTGCTGCAGAAGCGCGGCAGCGTCATGGGGATGGCCAGCCAGGACAACCAGGCCATCCTGCCCATGCGCGCCTTCCAGCAGTTCTACGGCAAGAACCGCTCGGTGGAGATCGACATCCAGGCGCGCGACGGGGCGTCGTTCCAGAAGGCGCAGGATGAAGTGGTGAACCTGATGCGCCGCCGCCGGGGCCTCACGCCGCAGGAGCCGAACGACTTCGAGCTGCACACCAACGAGTCCATGACGGCGTCCTTCAACGAGCTGTCCCAGGTCATCGCGCTCGCGGGCGTGGGCGTGTGCCTGCTGTCGCTGGTGGTGGGCGGCATCGGCATCCTGAACATCATGCTGATGTCGGTGACGGAGCGGACGCGGGAGATTGGCATCCGCAAGGCGCTGGGCGCGCGCCGTCGCCGCATCCTGGGTCAGTTCGCCACGGAGGCGGTGATGCTGTCGCTCGTGGGCGGGGTGCTGGGGTTGGGGCTGGGCTTCGGGTTCGTCTTCCTGGGCAAGTGGGTGCTGCTGTTCCCCATGAGCGTGCCGGCGTGGGCCGTGGCGCTGTCGCTGGGGATGAGCTGCGGCGTGGGGCTTCTCTTCGGCATCTACCCCGCGTCGCGCGCGGCGCGGCTGGATCCGGTGGAGGCGATGCGCGCGGAGTAGGGAGCCGGGATGGGTGACGCACTGGCGGAGGCGCGGCGGCGGGCCTCCGGAGACGACCTCGCCTCGCTGCGCAGGCTGGACGCGCTGATGGTGCGCTCGGGCTTCCGGCACGCTGACCGCACGCCCCGGGAGTGGGTTGCGGAGCTGGTGGCGCAGGGGAGCTTGCGGAGGGGAGACACGTACGACGCGCACGAAGCGCTGCGGGCCATCGGCCTGGGGGCGGTGCCCGCGCTGCTGGAGGTGCTGGCGAAGCCCCAACTGGCGGAGAAGGAGTCCGCGGACGCGAACATCCGCTTGAACGTGCTCGAGGCGTTGATGGCGCCGAGCCCACCGCCCCGGTGCGCGGTGCCCGCCGTGATGGGGCTCTTGTCCCGGCCGAGCGCTCGGGTCCAGCGCCAGGCGATGCGGGCCCTGGTGTACCTGCGTCCCCAGCCCACCCGGCTCGCGGTGAAGCTGTTGCTGGAGGCCTGCCAGGACAAGACGCAGTGGCAGGCGCGAGCGACGGCGCTGGACGCGCTCGCGACGCTGGACGGTCCCGTCCCGGACGACGTGCTGCACGAAGCCCTGAAGAGGCTGTCGGACGAGAGTCCCTATGTCCGCCGCTCCGCGCTGCGCCTGCTGGGCCGGTGCACCCCGCCTTCCGAGGCGGTTCTTCACGCGCTGGAGGAGCAGGTGGTGCTGGACGACGAGAGCCGCGTCGTCGCCCTCCAGGTGTTGTCCTGGCTGTCGCCCTCGCGTGCGCTGCCGCTGTTGGACAAGACGGCGCGGGGACTGGTGGGCCTGCTTCCGAATGACCGGGACGGGGTGCGGCAGGGGCTCTTCGCGCTCCATCTGCTCGCGGGGATGGGGGCGCAGGCCCGGCCGGCGGTGGGCCTGCTGCGGCGCGTGGTGACGCATGCCGTGAAGCGGGGACATGGAGATCCCTTTACCTGGCGCATGCGCGTGCACGCCGAGTCGGTGGCGGACGCCATCGTCCGGAGTGTCCCGTTGCCCGTGGAGGCGCGGACCGCGGGGCCGGGCTCGCCGCGACTGGCCCTGGCGCTCGCGGGGCCGGGGCCGCTGCCGGTGGACGCGGAGCATCCGGACTCCGCCCGACTGCAGGCCTGGGTGGATTCGCTGGGGCCGCTGAGCCAGGAAGAGGAGGTCCGGCTGTGCGTGGCGGTGGCGCGCGTCGCGGCGCGTGTCTGGGACAGGCACGGGCCGGAGAATGACGGCGCCCAGTCGGCCCTCCTCGCGCTGGAGGAGTGGGTCCTCGCGCCGGATGAGGCGCATCAGCGCCAGGCTATGGAGATCGGCTTGTTCGTCCCCAGCCAGCTCCTGGCGTCGGAGTTGTTCAACGCGGCGTGGTGCCTCCATTACGCGACGCTGATGGTGGCGGACGCCGAAAAGCGGCACGTGGGCTTTACCGGCCTCACGCCCAGGGAACCCGAGCACCTGTTGGCGACATGCGCTTTCGCCGCGTACCGGGCGCTGAGGAGCGGCGCCTGCATGACCGTGGACGAGGGGTGGAGGGACTCCACCCTCACCAGGATGCGCACGTCCGACGAGGCGCTGGCCTTCCTCCACCGGGCGATGGTGGACGAGGTGCTGCCGTGGGCGCGGGGGGACTGGGATCCGATTCGCGACGTCCTGCGCGAGCGGCGCCGGCTGCTGACGGAAGAGTGAACACGCCAGCGTCATGGCGGTGATGGCGCTCACCCGGTAGGGTGTTCATGTCCCTACCGCAGGGGGCCTGCACCGCATGTCCATGTCCTACGCCACGCTTCCGCTGCCCGTCGTCCCCTCTCCGTTCCGGCTTCGCGTCTTCACGCCCGAGGACATGGACGGCGTCATCGCGCTGTACTCGCATCCGGAGGTGGCACGGAGCCTCAACTTCACGGTGCCCGTGCCGCGCGAGACGCTGCACCAGAAGCTGACCGGCGATCTGGAGGCGATGCGCCAGGGCAAGGGCATCCGGTGGGTGTTGTCGAAGGAAGACGACCCGACGCCCGTGGGCTACATGACGCTCTTCAACTGGAGCCAGAAGGATCGCCGCGCGGAGGTGGGCTACATGGTGGGGCGCACACTGTGGGGCCAGGGCGTGATGTCGAGCATCCTGCCCGCGCTGATCCGCTTCGGCTTCGAGCACCTGAACCTGCACCGCATCGAGGGCATGGTGAACACCCGTAACAGCGCGTCGAGCAAGGCGCTGACGCGCGTGGGCTTCCAGCAGGAAGGCGTGATGCGCGGCTACCAGGTCGATGGGAACGGGGGCGGGTTCAACGACATCATCCTGCTCGCGCTGCTCGAGGACGCCTGGCGCGCGTCCGTCGCGACGTAGGCCTCACGGCAGGTCGCGCGCGAACTGTTCGCGGTAGCGGGCCTGGAGCGTCTTCAACTGGCGGGTGCCCCGGTATTCGCGCGCGAGCAGGTGCCACGCCTCCGTGCGTGAAGGCTCCAGGGCGATGACCCGCTCCAGGTGCTTGCGTGCACGCGCATGCGCCCGGGTGTTCGTCGCCAGCACGCCGAGCAGCAGGTGCGCCTGCACCGCATCCTCCCGGAACGCGAGTACCCGCTCACAGGCGGTGCGCGCAGGGCCCAGGCGCCCCTGGAGCAGGTGCAGTTCGCATTGCAGGAGCGTGACGGAAGGGCTCGCCGGATACGCCCGAGCCAGCGCGGCGATGCGCTCACGCGCGGACTTCGAGGAGCCGGCGTGCAGCAGCGCCTCCACGTCGGACACCGCGCGCACCAGGGCTCCCTCTCGCGAGGGATCGACGATAGCGGTGCTCTCATCAGACCGGGCCGGCAGCGCCACCTGTCTTCGGAGGCGGGCCGCCTGTTCCAGTACGGCCGCGGAAGCCGCCAGTCCTTGAGCTCGGGCCGCGGTCTCCTCCGCCCACGTCACGCAGTGGGCACGCAGGAAGAGGCCCGCCAGGTCCGCCCACTGCGCGGGCTCCACGTCCGCACGGGCCTCCAGGTTCGTTCTCGCAACCACCAGACTGTCCCGGGCCTCGTCGAAGCGGCCCGCGTGCAGGTGGAGCAGCGCGACGTTCATGCGCAGGGAGGGCTCGCGGGGAAACCTCGCGATGGCCCGCTCACAGCGCTCACGCGTGGCGTCCAGCCCCGGCGTGAGGTGCACGGCGAGGTAGCACGCCAACAACTGCACGCGCTCATTCTGGGGATGCCGCACGGCCAGCGGCTCCAGGGCCTCCGCGGCCACCTCCGGCCGGCCCGCCTTCTCCAGGGCGATGACCTCCGCCAGCCGCTGCCGCTCCAGCGGTGTCAGCGAACGGGGCGTGCCCTCCGGTCCCAGCACGACGCTGGAGGCGCGCACGCGCTCCGTCCATTCAAGAAGGAAGTCCCGCTCCGGCCCTTCCCACGCCGGGCCCGTCATCGCCTCCACCGTTACGCGCAGCTCACGGGCCCAGGCCTTCTGCGCCTCCAGCTCCACGCGCGCAACAGGCAGGTGCCGGAGCCCCGCGCCCAGCAGCGCGAGCGTCCGCGCATCGAATGCTGTCTGGCCCGCGTCGTACTTCGGCGACATCCATCCTCGTCCGTCGCGCACGTGCGGCGCGCCCAGGGTATGCGCCCACTCGTGCAGCAGGACCGCCACCTCCAGCCGCTGCCGCGCCTCCACTGGCAGCTCTCCGCTTAGTCCGCGCAACACGCAGTGCCGCCCCAGCACGCGCGCGAAGCCCAGCTCGTGCTGCGCGCCGCTGAACGACACCGGCGCCGCCACCAGACCCACGACGAGGTCCACGTCCTCGCCCGCGTCCACTTCCTCCAGTGCGTCCAGCACCGGCTCCAGTGGACCGTCCGATCCGCGCCGATCCCATGCACGCGCGGACTCCAACTCGAACGTGATGCCCAGGGGGCCGCGCACCGATTCGCTCGCGCGCTGGAGCCATCCGGCGACGCCTCGCTCCCAATGGAGCCCCCGCGCACGGTGGTCCACGTCCGCGTACACGCGGACCCGCAACACCTTCGCCGTAGGGGCAGGGGAGGAAACCGCTGACAGGGATGTCCTCGCTCGCGCGGTGTCACGCGACTGTGACGGAGCGGCGCAGCGCAGCCCCAGGAATCCGGCGAGGAGGAACAGGACCGCCCTGAACCAGCCTGGCGTCCGCGGGGACCCGGGAATCACGAACAGGACCTGGCAGGTAGAGGGAGAACAGTGCCCGCGAACGGGCGGGGGAGGCGGTGGGCCTCTACCGGAAGGAGGCTTCCACCGCCGTCACCCGGGGAACGACGTCAGGCCGCCGCGTCCTCTTCCTTCGAAGGCTCCGTGGCGTTCGTGATCCAGTCGATCGCCTTGTGCTCCCAATCGGAGTCCTTCGACGCGTCGATGTAGCGCTCCCACTCGTACACGCCGCTCTGCTTGGCCATGCGCACCATCATCAGGCGGGCCACGGTGCTGTCGAGCACCACCGCCGAGCGCACCATGCCGTTCTGCCGGAGCCAGCCCATCGCCTGCTTGATGATCTCCTGGGTCTCCGGCGGGTTCGCCTTCTGGCCGCGGATGTCCACCATCAGTCCGAAGGGCCGCCCACGCTTGATCGCCACCTTGGCGCGAAGGTCCTCGAACCAGACCTTGGCCTCGGCGGGGGTGATGTAGCCCGGCGCATTGAGCCGGAAGCCGTACTCAGTCCTCAGATTCTCAGCCATGAAACCCCCACGTTGTTTTTGTGGTGCACGCGCCATTCCCGTGCGACTCCGGCTGGATGGCAGCGCACCCACGAGCCTACTCCAGTCGGCACGTGTGTGGATCCACTCCTGCCGCGCCTGCGTACGCGCGCGAGCCACGTCCTCCCCGTGAAGATGGAGACGTCCCCGGGTAAACGTGGTACTCGTCACGAAGTTTGAGAATCCAGCGTCAGGCGAACTTTCCGCTAATTTTACTTCACACTCGCTCGCTTCTCGGCTATTAAGGGGATGCAGTTTTTCAGCATCCCCGCAACACTGTCACACGCATCGAGGTCCCCCCGGACTCGGTGGCAGCGAATCGACGCAGCATCCGCGTCGAACCTCACGGGTTCCGGGGCCTTGGAGACGTCCTTCAATGTCCAACTCCTCGCTCGCTGAGCTCCAGGCCGTTACGTCGAACACCCTGCGGAACGAGGTGCCCGTCGAGGCACTCCGGCACGAGACGCCGACCCAGGGGAAGACGAACGTGCTGGAGGCTCGTCACGGCGATCCGATCCCGAT
This sequence comes from Corallococcus sp. AB018, assembly GCF_003986945.1. Lineage (NCBI taxonomy): Bacteria > Pseudomonadati > Myxococcota > Myxococcia > Myxococcales > Myxococcaceae > Corallococcus > Corallococcus sp. AB018. Next base: position 18,794 of record NZ_RAWR01000152.1, read on the forward strand.
GTACGGGGACGTGAATGCGCGGGGCTTCAAGACGGTGGAGGACCTCTCGGTCGCCGACTGCGTGATCGCGCACCTGGAGGCGGAGGAGGTGGACGCGGTGTTCGGCGTCCCGGGCGGCAACATCGCCCCGTTCCAGCAGGCGCTGCGCAAGCACAAGTCCATGCGCTTCATCATCGCGTCCCACGAGGGTGGCGCGGCGTTCATGGCGGACGGCTACGCGCGCGCCACCGGCAAGCTGGGCGTGTGCATGGTGACGGCGGGCCCGGGTGCCACCAACGCGCTGACGGGCGTGGCCTCCGCGCACCTGGACGGCGTGCCCATGCTGGCCATCAGCGGCAACATCGCCACGGACCGCGTGGGCCTGATGGCCATCCAGGAGAGCAGCAGCACCCACGGCGTGAACACGGTGGAGATGTTCCGCCAGGCGTGCGCCAGCTCCTCCATCGTTCCGGACGCGCAGAGCTTCCAGCGGCTGCTGGCGCGTTCGCTGCGCACCGCGCAGGGCCTGCCCGGCGGCGCCGCGCACCTGAGCGTGCCCGCGAACATCGCGCGTCAGCCCATCCACCGCGCCTCCGTTCCCACCACGCGCGGCGCCTTCCGCGCGCGTCCGGCGACCGCCCCCTTCGAGGACCTGCGCGCCGCCTTCACGCTGCTGCGCACCGCGCGCCGCCCGCTCATCTTCCTGGGCGCGGGCGCTCGCGAGGCGATGGCGGAGCACGCCGAGACGTTCACCGCGTTCGTCACCCAGCACGGCATCCCGGTGGCCACCAGCATGCGCGGCAAGGGGCTGTTCTCCGAGCGCGAGGCGCTGTCCCTGGGCGTGCTGGGTCTGGCCGGCAGCAAGCGCGCCGAGGCGTACCTGCGCGACGGCGTGGACGTGATGCTCGTCCTGGGCAGCCGCCTGGGTGAGTGGGCCTCCCGCAGCTTCCACCGCTACTTCCAGGCCATCCACCACGTCATCCAGGTGGACGTGAACGCCTCCAACATCGGCCAGTTCCTGCCGGTGCGGCTGCCCATCGTGGCGGACGTGGGCTCGGTGATGACGGGCCTGGCGGAGCTGGGGCAGATGATTGGCCCGTCCAGCGGCGCGCGCGTGCAGGAGCGCTGGGCGCAGGTGATGGCGCTGACGGAGCCCGCGCCCGTCATCCGCACCCCGCAGGACCGGGACTCGGTGAAGCCGCAGGACCTGATGGCGGAGCTCGACAAGCACCTGAGCCCGGACATGGACCTGTACATCGACATGGGCAACTGCACGGGTTGGACGTCGCACCTGCTGCACATCACGCCCCCCGCGCGCATCTTCTACCCGTGCGGCCTGTCGTCCATGGGCTGGTCCTGCGGCGCCGTCATCGGCGGCAAGGTGGGCCGGCCGGACCGCGCGGCGGTGGCCATCGTCGGCGACGGCGCGTTCCTGATGAACGGCACGGAGATGATCACCGCGTCGCGCTACCGCGTGGGGACGGTGACCATCGTCCTCAACGACAACTTCCTGGGCATGGTGAACCACGGCGAGCACGTGCAGGACCGCACGCAGCCGTTGGAGGATGACTTCTACAGCCTGGGCAACCCGGACCTGAAGGCCTTCTCCGAGTCGCTGGGCGCGCGCGCCTACACGGTGAACGGCCCCGGCCAACTGGACGCGCTGCTGCCGGAAGTGCTGCGCCGCGCGGATGAGACGGGCCAGCCGCAGGTCATCGTCGCCCACATCGACTACCGCGAGGTCCCGCCGTACGGCGACCGCTTCGCCGCGGTGGCGTCGGACGCGAAGTAGCCTCCATGACCGCCGCGACCTTCGCGCTCCTGGGAGTCGGCGCCGCTGTCCCGGAGCACGTTCGCGGCAACGACGACCCGCTGTTCGAGTCGCTGCGCCGCGCCGCCGGAAGCGGTGGGGAGCACGCGCTCTTCTACGGCAACCGCGAGCGCAGGGTGCTGGGCCAGGGCGAGTCGCTGGCCGCGCTCACCGCGAAGGCGGGCGCCGCCGCGCTCCAGGACGCGGGGCTGACGCCCGCGTACGTGGAGCGGCTGTACGGCTACGTGTCGGTGTCGGAGTTCGTCGCGCCGAACGAGCTGTACGCGGTGCACCGCGAGCTGGGCCTTTCCCAGGGCACGCTGGTGGTGCCGGTGAACGCGGACTTCGCCAACTTCCTGATGGGCATCGTGCTGGCCTGGGAGGCCCTGCGCGCGGGCGCCCTCCGGCACGCGCTGGTGGCCGTGGGCTCCGCGTGGACCCGCAACGTGGACTACACGCAGGGCCACGCCATCGGCATTGGCGACGGGGCGGGCGCGGTGGTGGTGGGCGCGGGTGAAGGGCTCACGCTGGTGGACTGGGGCGCGGACACCTTCAGCGACGAATACGGCGCGATGATGATGGGCCCGCGGCCGGAGTCCGGCCTGGCGTACCCTACCTACGGCATCGCTCCCGCGGCGGGCGTGAAGGCGTTCCTGCAGTCGGGGATGAACGGGCCGCCCCGGCTGGTGGAGCGGCTGCTCGCGAAGCACGGCGTGGCGCGCGAGGACGTGACGCTCATCTCCCACCAGGCCACGCGCAAGCTGATGGACCACTGGGCGCAGGAGATCCGCCCGCGCGAGTACCTGGACACCTTCGAGGAGTACGGGAACATGGTGCACGCGTCCATGCCGGTGACGCTGGCCCGGTTCCGCCGCGAGCTGCGCACGAAGTACCTGGTGATGGTCGGCCTGGGCATCGGCGCGCACCAGATGGCGTTGCTGGTGCGCGTCTAGCGGGACCGCCCGCTACTGGTCGTCGCAGGGCGTGCCCAGCCGGATGCCCGTGTAGACACCCAGCTCGTTGTAGATGAGGGGCAGGTTCTGCTCCACGGGGACGTTGCGCAGCTCCACTTCCTTGCGCGCCTTCTCGATCCAGATGGGCTTCTGCGCGCGGTCGATGACGAGCCGCAGCTGGCCCTTCTTGGTGGTGAAGATTTCGCCCTCGGAGTCCGCGACCACGTTGGTCATCTTCTGCGGCTTCAGGTCCCCACGGGGGCCGATGAAAACGCGGAAGTTGCGGGACTCCGCGGACGAGGAGCCCTTGTCCACGTAGTAGTACGTGCCCTCCGAGTCACGCAGCAGCGCGTGAGGGACGAACTTCTGCGGGTTGGGCACGTAGGTGGCCTTGCGCAGCAGCTCCCGCGCCTGCGCGCCGGGGACCATCTCCAGCGCCACCTTGCGCTCGCCGCAGCGCAGGGAGCAGGTGCGCTCCTTCGTGTCCACGTTCAGCTGCGAGTGCACCCGCAGGTCCACGCCGTCGTAGTCGGCGGTGCCGCTGGGGTTGAAGAAGCGCGGATCCTGGAAGGTGGTGGCGGACAGGTTCCTGCTGCGGGGGCGCGGCACCACGACCAGGGACTTGCCGTCGCCGTAGTAGAGCTGATCCTCCAGGTCGTCAGTGTCCTCGCGGGGCACGGAGACGACGTAGTGGCCCCGGCCGTCGGTGCAGACGGCGGTGGCCTCCAGGAGCATGCGCTGGCCCAGGTTCTCCGCCTTGCCCCACGGCGGTTCGACGGCGGCGGCGGGAGTGGCGGAAAGGAGCACGGCCACGGGAAGGATGCGTTGGAAGAGCATGGTGCGCGGGCCTAGAGGTGCTTCTTGAAGTAGCGGATGGCGGCCTTCTCCTGCTGGGTCGCCTCCGGGGTGGTGGTCCACACGAAGCGGTCGCCCTGAAGCGCGGGCTCCAGCGCGGCGCCGAAGCGGCAGTCCATCTGCTTCAGGCGGGCCTTCACGGTGCCGCGGGCCTCCTCGGAGACTTCGCACAGGGCCTTCAGCGCGGTGAGGGGGAAGACGCAGTAGCGGGAGATCTTCTGGGCCTTGAGGAAGGGCTCGGTGACGGTGGTCCAGTCGATGGCGCCCGCCACGGAGGTGCCGCAGGTGGTGTTCAGCTCCTGGAGCGCTTCGGAGTAGGCCGTGTCGTGGACGGCTTCCTCCGCCTTGCGGTCGAAGGCCATCAGCTTCGCGAGCTGGCCGCCCTGGGTCTGCTGCTGGTGCTGGGCGTAAACCTCCTCCGGCTTGAGCTTCTGGGAGCGCGCCTCGTCGAACTGGACGGTGATGCCGTTGCCGGGGCCGCCGGGGAAGTACAGCTCCGTGCGCGTGCCCACGACGACGAGCGGCGAGTAGTCCTTGCCGTGCCACTGGGTGGTGTAGTTCTGGCGCCGCGTGCTGGGGCTGCTCCAGTCGTTCAGGGTGTAGGGGAGGACCAGGTTGTCCAGCACGGAGCCCGTGCCCTGGATGCGCAGGAGGAACTTCTTCTGCTCACGGGGCGCGAGCGGAACGACGGCGACCAGTTCTCCCTGCGGGCCGACGAACACCTTGCCGGCGTCCACGGGAACGGGCGGCGCGGCCCGGGCGGGCAGGGTGCCCAGAAGGGTGGCCAGCACGGCCACGGCGACGATGCATTTCATGTTGGTGTATCCCCCTCACCCGTCCGTGGTTTCGCGGACGGGCGGTGTTCGCTCACTTCGGCAATTCAATACCATTGCTCCGACATAGCTCGATGAGCCGCGCCGTCAGGTCCGACTTGGGGACTTTCGAGAGTTCAGCAGGACCGTTGACCATGTCTTTGGACTGGCACCGGAGCTTGATGGCCAGATGGTGCGCGGCCAGGTTCTTCTGAGCCGCGTAGCTGCGCTGGGCCATCCGGACACCGGTGTCCACGTCGTTCCGCGCATCCGCGGCACGGGCTTCCTTCAGCGCGCTGAGCGCGATGTCGTCGGTAGGCTCCAGGGGGATGCGCGAAGACTGCGTCTTGCCGCCAGTCTTTCCTGGAGCCTTGGTCTGCTGCACATGGGGGTCGACGTTCGCTGGCGTGCCATTACCGGCCGTCACCGCGTCCGGCGGAAGCGTCTGTGCGACGGGGGGCGGAGGCGGTTCCACAGGCGGCGGGGGCGCGTGATTCGGGCCCGCGTGCATGACCGGTGGCGGGCCTTCGGGGGGCGGACCCGCGCGTGGCGGGGGAACGTGATCCTGGCCCGCGTGCATGACGGGCGGCGGATCCATGGGCGGTCCGGGGCGCAGCCACCAGCCGAGTCCCACGGCGCCGAGAATCAGCGCGGCGGCGCCCGCGATGGGAAGCACGCGCGACCTGGGCGGGACCGCGGCGGGCATCGTCATCGGCCCCGGCATTCCCGGTTGGCCCGACATGCTCACCGGGGCGAGTGGCTGCCCCTGGGGGCCGACAGCCCCCGTGAGACTGCCCGGTACCGCCTGCTGCCCGCCGTAGCTTCCCGGCACGACCTGCTGTCCGCCCATGCTGCCCGGCGCGACGCGCTGGCCCGTGCCGTAGCCCTGGGCGGCCTGCTGTCCGCTGTAGCTGGCCGGTGACCGCGCGGGGACACCGGGCACTGGCAGGGCCACGCCCGAGCTCCCCATGCCGCTCCCAGGCATCTGCGTGGCTCCGAAGCCCATCGTGCCGCCGGCCACCTGCGGCTGCTGTCCGAACGGGACCGTGCCGCCGGCTCGCGGCGCCATCGTCGCGTCGAAGCCGATGTCATCCGACGCCGCCAACGCATCCGCGCCAAAGCGGCCCGTCCCAGGCCCCTTGTTCGACGGAGCCATCGTGGCCCCCATCGCGTCGTCGTCGCTCGGCGCCACGGAGGGGAGGGCGACACCGGAGGGACGCTTCGTGCGCCCGAAGGTGCGGGCCGCGATCTGCTCCTCGGTCTCCGGCAGCGACTGGAGCTGCGTGCCCGTGAGCTCCGCGATGAACGACGCGACGTCCTGATAGCGGTGATCCGGGTTCTTCTCCAGCGCCCGCGCCACCGCCCGCGCGACGTTCGGCGGCAGGTCCGGCATCAGATTGGCCAGCGACACCGGCGGCTCGTGCACCACGCGGTAGATGATCTGCACGAGCGACCCGCCACCGAAGGGCGTCATCCCGGAGATCATCTCGAACACGATGCCGCCCAGCGCGAACAGGTCCGTCCGCGCGTCGATGCGGCTGTTCTGCCCCTGCGCCTGCTCCGGCGACATGTACTGCGGCGTGCCGATGAGCACCGCCTCCTGCGTCTGCAGCGTCTCCGACGACATGACCTTGGAGATGCCGAAGTCGAGCAGCTTCACCCGCTCGCCCACCACGCCGCCGGAGTCCGTGGGCACCAGGAAGATGTTCGCGGGCTTCAGGTCGCGGTGCACGACGCCCGCGCGGTGCGCCGTCTGCAACGCGGACCCCATCTGCCGCGTGAAGGAGAACACCTCCTCCAACGTCAGCCGCCCGCGACGCAGCCGGTCCGCGAGGCTCTCGCCGCGCAGGTACTCCAGCACCAGGAACGGACTGCCGTCCTCCAGCGTGTCGAAGTCCAGCACCTCCACGATGTTCGGGTGCCCCAGCCGGGAGGCGATCTCCGCCTCGCGCCGGAAGCGCACGTGGAGGTCCGGCCCCACGTGCTCACCGACCCGCAGCACCTTCACCGCGACCTGCTTGCCCGGAAGCCGCAGGTGCTGGGCCAGGAACACCGAACCCATGCCGCCCCGCCCCAACACGGAGACGACTTTGTAGGTGTTCCGGAGGACCGAATCGATGTGCAGCTCACCGTCAGCCGAGCGCGTCATGAAGAGGGCGTGTCCTGATGACAAAAGGGGTGCGATGCACCGCAGTGAAACACGGCGCCACGCTACCACGCCCCATCCGCCAGGGGACGAGCCCAACCCTCCGCCGCCATACCCCGGACAGTCGAACGCCCGGACCCTCGTGAGAGGAGCCGGGCGTCATGAACTCAAGTCCAACCCCCACACACAGGAAAAGGCGCGCCCCTCAACGGCCACGCCCTACCTGGGACGGGGACTCAGCCCCACTTGGACATCGTGCGACGGGGCGGAGGCGAGCTCGGCCCCGCGGCAGGCGAAGCCACCGCCGGACGGGCCTGCTGCGGACGGCCCTGGCCTCCACCGCGCGGCGCCTGGGCGTTCCCACCACCGCTGGCCTGACGCGACTGGCCACCGCTCGGACGGCCCTGACCCCCGCCGCCACCACCGCGGCGCTGCTGCCCGCCACTCCGACGCTGACCCCCGCCGCCACCACCACCGCCGCGCGACTGGCCCCGGCCACCGCGGTTCATCGGAGGACGGCTCTCCTCCACGTCACCGGGCAGGGGAGGGGGCAGGTGCGAGCGGAACGCGGCGTCCGCCACCACCGGCACGCTGCGGCGGATGGTGCGCTCGATGTCGCGCAGGTACGCGCGCTCCTCGGAGTCGCAGAAGGACACGGCCTGGCCGCTGGCGCCCGCGCGGCCCGTGCGGCCGATGCGGTGCACGTACTGCTCCGGCACGTTGGGCAGGTCGTAGTTGAACACGTGCGACAGCCCGTCGATGTCGATGCCTCGCGCCGCGATGTCCGTGGCCACCAGCACGCGCAGGGTGCCGGCGCGGAACTCGTCCAGCGCGCGCTCGCGGGCGTTCTGGCTCTTGTTGCCGTGGATGGCATCCGCGCGCACGCCCGCCGCCGTCAGCTGCTTGGCCACGCGGTTGGCGCCGTGCTTCGTGCGCGTGAACACCAGCGCGCGCGGAATCGCCTTCGCGTCCTGGAGCAGGTGCGTGAGCAGCGCGCGCTTCTCCTCGCGCTCCACGAAGTACACCTGCTGGCTCACCGTTTCCGCGGTGCTGGACGCGGGGGACACCTCCACGCGCACCGGCTCCTTCAGGATGTTGCGCGCCAGGTCCATGATGTCCGGCGGCAGCGTCGCGCTGAAGAACAGCGTCTGGCGCACCTGCGGCAGCACCTTGATGACCCGCCGCACGTCGTGGATGAACCCCATGTCCAGCATGCGGTCCGCCTCATCCAGCACGAACACTTCCAGCGCGCGCAGGGTCACGAACCCCTGGTCGATGAGATCCAACAGGCGTCCCGGCGTCGCCACCAGGATGTCCACGCCCTGGCGCAGCGCCTGGACCTGCGGATTCTGGCCCACGCCGCCGAACACCACCGCGTGGCGCAGGGGCAGGTTCTTGCCGTAGGTGACGAAGCTGTCGCTCACCTGGCTGGCCAGTTCGCGCGTGGGCGTCAGCACCAGGCAACGCACCGGACGCGCGCCGCCCGCGGGCGCCTTCGCCGACAGACGCTGGAGGATGGGCAGCGCGAACGCCGCCGTCTTGCCCGTGCCCGTCTGGGCCACGCCCAACACGTCCTTGCCCGCCAGGGCATGGGGAATCGCCTTCGCCTGGATGGGCGTCGGCGTGGTGTAGCCCTCCGCCTTGACGGCCTTGAGGAGCGAATCGGTCAACTGCAGTTCGTCAAAAGTCATGAAATCCCGCATGAGTAGGGTCGGCGCACTCCCCCTCAGGCGGGGGACCGACCGCGCAGCGCGCCCTCTCGCGGTATTGCGGGGGCGCCTGGCGGTACGCGGTCAGGCCAATCAGCGGCCCGAGGCACCTGCGAACGACTTGGAACCCCTGAGCCTCCGGAACGATTCCCGGTGCCGCCCAGGGCCCGGCCACACTGCCTGCAACGGGAGGCAATGTCCCGGGAAATCCTCCCCGCCCGCCTGCCCCCGACCGCTGTGG
>NZ_RAWR01000153.1:0-27118 GCF_003986945.1 Corallococcus sp. AB018
ACCCTGCCCCACGAAGAAGATGAGCCGCGTGGGCGGCAGCGGAGGCGCCGCGATGGGAGGCATGGACGGGGCGCGCACCAGCGCCGGAGGCCCTTCCGCCGCGCTGAACTCCAGCGCCTTGGTCTCCTTGCCCGCCGCCCACTCCTTGGCGAATTCCTTCAGCCCGTCCAGCCCCCGGGGCGCCACCTCGCGGCGGCCCAGCAGGTTCACGGGTACGGTCTTGTCCAGCGCCTGGTACTTGCGCACGTGGGGGGCCTGCAGACCCCGGCGGCCCTGACACGCCGGACAGCCCTCGTGGTCCTCCACCTGATTGACCACCACCTCCGTCACCGGCAGACCGCGCTCGCGCAGCTGGGTGAAGTACATGCGCGTCTGCGCTTCCGGCACCGGCTCCGCCAGGGCCACCAGGTGGAAGGCCGTGCGCGCGGGGTCCTTCAGCAGCGCCAGCAGCTTCTCCGCCTTCTGGCCCACCTGATCCAGGAAGCCGGCGGGGGTCGCCTCCGCCGCGGCGGCGGCCGCCTTCTTGCCCTTGCCGCTGGGGGCCGGGGCGGCGCGGTCCTGGCCCGCCTTCACGAAGCCCAGGAACTTGCGCAGCTGCGCCGGCATGTCGAACAGGCGCAGCGTGTGGCTGGTGGGCGCCGTGTCCACCACGATGCGGTCGTAGTCGCCTGACTCCAGCAGCTCCACCACGTGGAAGAGGGCCACCAGCTCCTCCAGCCCAGGCACCGCCTGCTGGTAGAGCTTGCCCATCTCCTCGTCCGACAGGTGCGTGCCCTTCACCGCCGCCTTCGCCAGCGCCGGCAGGTACTCCGCCAGGAACGGCTTGAGCAGCGCGGGCGGGTTCAGCTCCGCGCCGAAGAGGCCGCCTTCGCCCTTGCCCGCCTGGAGCTTGGTGGGCTTCGCCGGCAGCTTCTTCTTCACGAGGTCCGACAGGGACTGGACCGGATCCAACGAGACGACCAGCACCCGGTGCTTGGGCACTTCTTCGGAGAGCCTCACCGCGTACGCTGCCGCAAGCGTGGTCTTGCCGACCCCGCCCTTGCCGCCGAAGAAGTGAAGTACTCTCGCGTCGCTCATTGCGTTGTGGCCTTCCTTGTGCCCCCCCGGCGGCACCCCAGATGACTCACGTCGGACGACCGCACCATGGGGGGCGGACGTGGCCCGAAATGAAACGTCCCGGCCGGGCCCTCACCAACGGGTGGGAGAGGCCCGGATGATCCCCCGTCCAGGGGGGAAAAGTCAAGAATTGACAGGGGTTTTCGAGACCTCCCCCGCCCGCTTAAGCCGGCTTGGGGAGGCCCCGTGCGCGCTCTCCAGGAGCCCTGCCAAGGGCCCGGAATCCGGGCCTTCTTGCCTACCCATCAGGTCAGCGGTGGGCGGCCGCAGGTCGCCGAGCCGGGGGACGGGGCACGGATCAGCGGGTCAGGAAGCTGCTGGCGCTCATGGGGCCGTCGTTGCCCTGTCCACCCAGGGGGCTGCCGCCACCCGGGGTGCCCTGGGCACGGTTCTCCGCCGCGTAGCGGTTGAGCTTGTTGTAGAGCGTCTTCTCGCTCACCCCCAGCACCTCCGCCGTGCGGGCCTTGTTGTTCCCGTTCCGCTGGAGGCTGCCCAGGATGTACTCGCGCTCCACGGCGTCCAGGCTCAGGCCGAACGGCAGCTTGAACGTGTGGCGCTCCGGGCTCTTGCCGGCCATGTCGGGCGGCAGGTGCTCGCGGGTGATCAGCTCCCCGTCGCAGAGGATGACGGCGCGCTCCACGGCGTTGCGCAGCTCGCGGATGTTGCCCGGCCAGTCGTAGTTCTTGAGCACCTCCATCGCTTCCGGGTGCACGCCGGAGACGCGCTTGGCGGAGTCCCCGCGGAACTTGTCCACGAAGTGCTGGACCAGGATGGGCACGTCGTCCCGGCGCTCGCGCAGGGGCGGCAGGTGCAGCTGGAACACGTTGAGGCGGAAGTAGAGGTCCTCGCGGAAGCGCTGGTTCTTGATCTCCTGCTTCAGGTCGCGGTTCGTGGCGGACAGCACGCGCACGTCCACTTCGATCTCCACCTTGCCACCCAGGCGGCGCAGGCGGCCCTCTTCCAGCACGCGCAGCAGCTTGGCCTGCAGGTCGATGGGGATTTCACCCAACTCGTCCAGGAAGAGCGTGCCGCCGTGGGCCATCTCGAAGACGCCCGGGCGGCGCTGATCCGCGCCGGTGAAGGCGCCGCGCTCGTGGCCGAAGAGCTCGGACTCAATCAGCGTCGCGGGGATGGACGCGCAGTTGATGGCGATGAAGGGCTTGTCACGGCGCAGGGACAGGTTGTGCACCGTGCGGGCGACCACTTCCTTGCCCGTGCCGGACTCGCCGCTGATGGAGACGCTGGCCTTGGAGGGGGCCACCTTCTCCATCATCTCGATGACCTTGCGCATCCCGGTGGAGCCGGCGATGAGGTCCGTGGAGCCCAGCTGCTTGAGGCGGCGCCGGAGCGTCTGCACCTCGCGCAGGGTCTCCTTCTTCTCCAGCGCGCGGTCGATGCAGACCTTGAGCCGCGCGGTGTCCAGCGGCTTCACGATGAAGTCGTAGGCGCCCTCGCGGATGGACTCCACGGCGGTGTCGATGGTGCCGCGGCCGGTGAGGAACACGACCGGGCAGTCCGGCAGCTCCTCGCGCAGGTTGCGCAAGAGCCACAGGCCATCCGTCTCCGGCATGGCGAGGTCCGACAGGACGACGTCGGGCCGGAACTCACCGGCCTTGCGGAGGGCGTCATGCCCGTCGAACGCGGTCTCGACCTTGTGACCCCAGGCGGACAGCATCTCCGCCAGGGCCTCGCAGGTCTCACGTTCGTCATCCACGGCCAGGATTCGTGCGCTGCCCAAGGTGAAAACCTCCACTGCGATGAAGCGTGATGAAACCGGATGGAAGACCGACCGCGCCCGAAGAGGGGAACCTCAGCCGCGCGGGAACACGAGGCGGCACGTTCCCGCCTCCACGAAGAACTCGATGCCCAGCTGGGCCGCGCGGAGCGTCAGCGCGGCCACGGTGTCCGACGCTCGCTCGGGCGCCGAGGAGCCGTCCGCGACCTCCAGCACCGCGTTCGGCCCTTCCGCGCGGACCGAGACGACCACCGTGGAGCCGGACTCCGCGCGATGGAAGGCGCGCATCAGCACCTGCACCAGGAAGAAGCCCAGCTCGGTGGTGTCCTCCAGGTGGGCCTGCACGTCCGGCTCGATGTCGCGCTGGACCTGGAGGCGGCGCCGGCGGCTTTCATGGCCCAGCACGTCCAGGGCCTTGCCGGTGGCGTCCGACAGCGGCGCGTCCCCAGAGGGGCCCGCTCCGCGAAACACGATGAAGTCCGAGAAGAGCTTGAGCAGGCCGTCCACGCGGGCGATCTGCTCGCGCATCGCCTTGAGGTTCTTCTCCTGGGTGGCCGGCACCTGGCCGGACTCGCCCTTGAGCTTCTCGGAGAGCACCTCGAGATGGATGGCGAGCGCGTTGAGCGGGTTGCGCACGTCGTGCAGCAAGCTGTCCATCAAGGGCGGAACCGCGTCGTAGCGGGCCGCGCCCACCACCGGGTCCGACACTTCCTGGACAGAAGGCACACTGATAGCCATGAGAGATGAGTTAACCACCTGGAACTCCTAGGAATTTCCGTCGCCCCACCCCCGCCGCCGCCCTACCGAGCCAGGATTTAGGGAGCACCCCAGGGATCGTCAACCCTGGGTCGGTAATTCTTGCCGGAGTTCTAAAATTCCCGTGTCGGAACAGCCACTTACGACCTCTCGCAAGTGTCATTCAACGAACGGGAACCCCATCCCGGGCGATCAGCGTGTCCAGGGGTTGTCCACCCCCGGACAGCGCGTCCGCCCTCAGGTGCCGGTGGCGGGCGAAGGCGGCTGGGCAGCGGCGCCCACGCCCACGAGCTGGAGGCCCAGCCGGGCGGCGTACTCGAAGATGCGCGGGTCCCGGTAGAACTCGCCAAAGACGATGCGGGTGCAGCCGCTGTTGGCGATCAGCTTGAAGCACGGCCAGCACGGGCTGGCGGTCGTGTAGATGGTCGCCCCGTCGATTCCGACGCCGTTCTTGGCGGCCTGGATGATGGCGTTGGCCTCCGCGTGGACGGTGGCCACGCAGTGGCCGTTCTCCATCATGTGGCCGACTTCATCGCAGTGGGGCAGGCCGCGGATGGCGCCGTTGTAGCCGGTGGACAGGATGGTCTTGTCCCTCACCAGCACCGCGCCCACGTGCTTGCGGTCGCAGGTGGCGCGCGTGGCCACCTGCTGGGCGATGTCCATGAAGTACTGATCCCAATTGCCCCGAGCGGACATGCGCGTGAACCCTCCAGCGAAAGAGCCCGCAGCTCTAACGCTGGATCAGGCCCGCACCAATTTCTCGGTCCGGGGCTGTTGGATCAGCGACTCGCCGTCTTCTGAGGCCCCGCACCCTCCGCGTCCGCGGAGCGCTCCAAGAGCCGGCCGAAGCCCTTCGCCTGGAGGAAGCCGCGCACCTTGGCGCTGGGCGCGGCGAACGTCTCGCCGGGCATGGGCACGTCGAAGCTGAAGTTCTGGGAGGCGACCTCGAAGTCCACCTTCGCGGTGCGGTAGCCCTCCACGATGGCCAACAGCCGCCCCGTCTCGATGCTGAAGATGCCACCGCCGGAGGCCCCATAGCCGATGGGCGCGTCCGTCTTCAGCATGCGCGGGTGCTTCGTCTCCTTGTCCCACTCCACCTGGGACACCATGCCGCCGGAGATGGACAGCGCGCGGCCGTACGGGGACGCCGCCACCACCACGTCCTCGCCCGGCTCCGGTTCGTCGTCCGCGGCCAGCTCCGCCACGGGCCACGTCACGCCCGTCACGCGCAGCAGCGCCAGGTCCACGTCCGGCACCTGGCCCGTGGCCACCACCTCCGCCAGGTACTCGTGCGTCTCCGCGCGCCGGTCCAACACGACCTTGAGCACGGGGTCCTTCAGGTCGCCCTGCTCCACCGCGTGCGCGTTGGTGAGGACATAGCTGACGGGCCCGGCCTCACCGGCCTCCGTGCCAATGACGACGCCCGACGCCGAGCGGCGCACCTTGCCGTCCTCCGTCGTCACCAGCCGCACGTTGAGCGGGAGGATGCGCCGCACCATCGCCTTGCGCGTCGGTTGCGGCGTGGGCTCGGGCCGGGACAGCGCCCGCTCCACCCGGAGCGGAGCCTGCGTGTGCGTCGCGACCGGAGTGTCCTCGGAGGATTGCGACGGGGCACTGGCGCACGACACGAGGGCCCACAGGAGGGGGGTGCCCAACAGCAACCGGTTCATCAACACTCCAGGCGCAAGGATGAGGAGGGACGAAAAGACGACGACACACGCGCAACTCGGTGCGAAGCCGCATCATCCCGAGCCCTGGCCCGGATTGGGAAGCAGACGAGCAGGCATCGGCTTCCTGGATGCCTGCCCTCCGCCACCCGTCAGGTGTAGCGCTGACGCATCAGGAACAAGATGGCGTCCTTCGCGCAGAACTCGCAGTAGCCGTAGCGCTCCGCCATCGTCTTGAGCGTGTCCTGCACCTGCGTCTGCTCGCGCGAGGAGAGCTGGTTGCGGTCCTCGGAGAGGTACTTGAGGACGTTCTCCTTGTTCTTGCGCAGCACGCGCTTGCGCTCCTCGAAGTAGTGGTCGCGCAGGCGCTTGAACATGTCCGGGAAGATGCGCGGGTAGTCCATGGCGCCGTCCGGGTTGTCCAGCCGGTGCGCGCCAATGCTTGCAATCAGCCCGCGGCGGAAGTCCGCGGGGGCCTCGCCCTGCGGCATCACGATGGCCTCCACCTCCGCCATGCGCGCCTCGTCCGGCTTCTCCGATTCGCCCGTCACGCGGTTGCGCATCTTCTCCCCGCGCACCCAGTGGCTGACGCTCTGGATGTAGCGCTCCACCAGCTCGCGGTACTGGCCTTCCGACACCAGGCCCATGGAGTCGCGCACCTCCGAGTCCACGCGGTCCAGGTACGTGCCCTCCACCACGCGCACGAAGGTTTCGTGGTCGTGGTAGCCGTCCATCACCTCCTGGAGGAGGAACTCGTAGACGCTCTTGTCCTTGCAGAGCGCGTGCAACTCCTCCAGCACCGCCAGCGCGTGGAGGCACTTGAAGTCGGGGTTCTGCGCGGCGTTGAAGAGGGCCGTCTTGATTTCGCGCGCGCTCGCGCCGGAGCGCCCCTCGTAGTTGGGGTACGCGTCGGACTCCTCGTACATCTCCTCGCGCAGCTTGAGCAGCTCCTTGGTGTTCGCGGAGGACAGCCGCGCGGGCACTCCCGCCTCCTGGTACAGGTGAAGCTTCTCCACCGGGGCCACCTGCTCCACCAGCGGCTTCACGTTGGCTGGGTAGCGGTCCGGGATGGGCTTCTTCAGGCGCGTGAGCACCGCCCACATCGCGGCCACCTCCGTGGCGTGCGGCGCCACGTGCTTGCCCACGGACGTCGCGGTGATCTGCGCGTCGTAGATCTCCTGCTCGACCTTGTAGCGGCGCAGGTACGGCACGCGCACCAGCTCGATGCGGCCCTTGAACGACGCGAAGTCCGGCAGCTCCTTGAACGCGTTCAGGTGCTTCTCGTTGGAGGACGCGATGAGCACCTCGTCCAGCTGGAGCACGAAGGGCTCCAGCGGCACCTCGCCCGTCTCACTGAAGCCCAGCAGGTACTTGAAGGCCTCCAGCGGGCGCTTGAGCAGGTCCGCGTACTCGATGAGGCCGCGGTTGGCGTGCACCAGCGGACCGTGCGGCTCGAAGAGCACCGTGCTGTGCAGCGCGGCCGGCATGTTGAGCTGGGTGCGGTCCGCGGAGATCTGCTGCGCGGCGGCGTCCACGCTCATCTGCGGCTCCACCGTCACCGTGCCCACCTGGTAGCGGCGTGACACGTAGAAGCGCTCCACCTGCACGTGGCGCAGGACCTTGAGGTAATCGCCACCGTAGGAGTTGAGCAGCGCGGTGTAGATGCGGCGGCACTTGGCGCACAGCTCGCCGTCGCGCACGTAGTCGGACAGGATGAAATCCCCCGTCGACCCGTCACCGTTGCCCAGCCCCTTCTTCTTGAGCGCACCCTCCAGCAGCGCCTTGCGCTCCGTGGGGGGCACCGCGAACAGCGGGTGGTCGCGCAGCTCACAGGGCATGCGCAGGTCCAGGGCCTCCGCGTCCAGGTGGGCGTACGTGGTGAGCTCACCCTCGGCGGTCTTCGCGCCCGCGCGCTCGCCGAAGCCGATGGAGCCCTTGATCAGCTTCTCTGACGGGAAGACCCACGCGATGCGGTAGAGGGCCCCTTGAGGCTGACGGGAGTAGTCCTCCATGCCCTGCTTCAGCGCGTTGACCAGGCTGGACTTCGCGCTGCCGTTGGGGCCGTGCAGCATGATGAGCTTGTTGATGCGACCGGCGCGCACGAAGTTGCCCAGGATGCGGTAGAGGGCGTTCTGCACCTCCTCCTGCCCGGCGACGCGGCCGTCATGTTCAGCGGACGGGACGTCGAAGACCTTGAAGCGCCGGATGGTGCCGGTGGGGTGCGGCACCATTTCCGTGCCGTAGTGGTCCATCACGTCCCGCAGGTACTGCGCCGCGTTGCGCGACTGGCCCTTCGGGTCCGTGAAGAAGAGCGACAGGTACTCCTCGAAGGACAGGATGGACCGGTTCTTGACGAAGTCGGCGCTGACCTGTGCGCCCACCTCCTGCAGATAGCCCTTCGCTTCCACGGCGGCTCCCCTCTGTGGATGGGTGGTCTCTCGGATGTAGCCACGGCGCTTCGCCGTCGCATGTGAACCCCTGGGGCTGACCTTCGTTCCCGGCCCTAGGGATGTAAAGCGACCCGCCCTGCCCTCGCGGGCGGTGTGTTCGGGGTCGCGCGCTTGGATGCCGGCCGTGTCCCACCCGGCCAGGCGGGCGGCCAGGGGTGGAAGGTCCAGGCGCGCTGGAAGTTTGAGGACGTCCGTCGGATGACGGATGGTTCGCGATTCGCGGACCCGGGACGGGTGAGATACGGTCCCGGCAAGCCACACCCCATCCGCCGCAACGCCTCACCCGGAGCCCACACGCGATGCACAAGGAGCCCATCATCGGCATCGACCTCGGCACGACGAACTCGTGCGCGGCGATCGTCGAGGACAGCGGGAACGTCAAGCTCATCCCCTACAAGGGCGGCGAGTACACCATCCCCTCCATCTTCGCCATCGACGACAAGGGCAACGAGCTCATCGGCTTCGAGGCGAAGCGCCAGTGGCAGCTCAACCCGCGCAACACCGTCTACGGCTCCAAGCGCCTGGTGGGGGTCAACTTCAGCAGCGACGTCGTCGGCACGATGAAGAAGGCCGTCGCGTACAACATGCGCGCCGGCGCCAAGAACGACGTCACCCTGGACGTCGGCAAGAAGGAATTCACCCTCCAGGAGATCAGCGCCAAGATCCTGGGGAAGATCCGCGACGTCGCCGCCAACTACCTGAAGACGCCCATCAAGCGCGCGGTGGTGACGGTGCCCGCGTACTTCAACGACCGGCAGCGCCAGTCCGTGAAGGACGCCGGCAAGCTGATCGACCTGGAGGTGGTGCGCATCATCAACGAGCCCACCGCGGCGGCGCTCGCCTACGGCGTGGGCAAGACGTTGAAGGAGAAGGTCGTCATCTACGACCTGGGCGGCGGCACCTTCGACGTCTCCATCATCGAAATCCGCGACCGCGTCTTCGAGGTGAAGGCCACCGGCGGCGACGTGTTCCTGGGCGGCATCGACTTCGACAACGCCATCATCCACCACGTCCTCAAGGACTTCGCGGCCAAGACGGGCATCGACCTGGCCACGGACCCGGTGGCCATGCAGCGCATCAAGGACCTGGCCGAGCGCACGAAGATTGATTTGTCCGCGCGCGAGGAAGTGCCCTTCAACATCCCCTTCATCACGATGACGGCGCAGGGCCAGCCGCTGAACATCGAGATGAAGTTCACGCGCAAGATGCTGGAGCAGCTGACGAACCAGCTGGTGGACCGCACCCTGCAAATGGTGGCGCGCGTGCTGGTGGACTCGGGTCTGTCCACCAAGGACATCGACGAAGTGATGCTGGTGGGCGGCCAGACGCGCATGCCCGTCGTGCAGGACCGGCTCACCAAGTTCTTCGGCAAGCCGCCCAGCAAGGGCGTGCACCCGGACGAGGCGGTGGCCATTGGCGCGGCGCTCTACGCGCACTCGCTCGAGGACAACACCAACCTGCGCATCCAGCTGTTGGACGTGATTCCCATGGCTATTGGCCTGGAGCGCGGCGACGGCGGCTTCCACGTCGTCTTCCCGCGCAACGCGTCCATCCCCAACGCGAAGCAGTTGCTGGCCACGACGAGCATCGACAACCAGACCGAGCTCGCCATGCGCATCTACCAGGGCGACCACGACACGGTGGCGCGCAACGACCTGCTGGGCGAGTTCACCTTCTCCGGGATCATGCCCGCCAAGGCCGGCACGGTGAACGTGGAGATCATCTTCGACGTGAGCGTGGAGGGCATCCTCACCATGCGCGCGAAGGACCCCGCCACCGGCCGCGAGATGAAGACCACGGTGCGCGTCACGCAGAACTGAAGCACCTGGCGCCAGAAACACCACGGCGCCCCTGCCTGCTGGAGGCGAGGGGCGCCGGATGGAACCACCGACCGTCTGGGGGAAACCTCAGGCGGTCTTCTTTTCCTTCTCCATGACGATCTGCGGAGGCTCGTGCTTGGTGATCACCTGTTCGGTGATCTTGCACTCCTTGACGCCCTCGCGGAACGGCACGTCGTACATGATCTCCAGCATGGCGTCCTCCATGATGGCGCGCAGGCCGCGCGCTCCGGAGTGACGGCGCATCGCCTCGCGAGCGATGGCGCGCAGCGCTTCCTTGGTGAAGGTGAGCTTCACCTTCTCGATCTCGAACATCTTCTGGTACTGCTTCACCAGGGCGTTCTTCGGGATCGTGAGGATGGTGACGAGGTCATCCTCCTTCAGGTCGTTGAGCGTCGCGATCATCGGCAGACGGCCGATGAACTCCGGAATCATTCCGAACTTCATCAGGTCTTCCGGCTCGGTCATCGCCAGCAGCTCACCCACGCTGCGCTCTTCCTTGTGGGTGATCTTCGCGCCGAATCCCAGGCCCTTCTCACCCACGCGGCGCTTGATGACGCCGTCGATGCCGTGGAAGGCACCGCCGCAGATGAAGAGGATGTTGGTCGTGTCGACCTGGACGTACTCCTGCTGGTTGTACTTCTTGCCGCCGCGCGGGGTGACGTTGGCGCGGGTGCCTTCGATGATCTTCAGCAGGGCCTGCTGCACGCCCTCGCCGCCCACGTCGCGGGTGGCGCTGGGCATGTCGCCCTTGCGGGCAATCTTGTCGATCTCGTCGATGTAGACGATGCCGCGCGCGGCCTTCTCCACGTCATAGTCGGCGTTGTGGAGGAGGTTCTGGATGATGTTCTCGACGTCCTCACCCACGTAGCCGGCCTCGGTGAGGCTGGTGGCATCCGCGATGGTGAAGGGGACGTTGAGGAAGCGCGCCAGGGACTGCGCGAGCAGCGTCTTGCCAGAGCCCGTGGGGCCGATGAGCAGGATGTTGCTCTTCTGCAGCTCCACGTCCTCGCCGCCAGGGGCCTTCACCCCGGGGCGCGGCCGGGCGGTCGGCTTCTTCTGATAGATGCGCTTGTAGTGGTTGTACACCGCGACCGAGAGGACCTTCTTCGCCTGGTCCTGGCCGATGACGTAGTCGTCGAGGAACGCCTTGATCTCCAGCGGCGTGGGCAGGCTGACCTGCGGCTTGCCTTCCTCGCGTTCGTTCTCGTCCGCGATGATGTCGTTACACAGCTTGATGCACTCGTCGCAGATGTAGACCGTGGGTCCGGCAATGAGCTTCCGGACCTCGCGCTGCGACTTTCCGCAGAACGAGCAGGACAGGTTGACGTGGTGCTCCTTCTTCACTGCCGCCTCCGAGTTCGCCGGTCCCGGTTCGGGACCTTCTCCACCGACCACCGCACTCCATCACCCCGCGAAGCCGCCCACGTCTTTCGACGGCTTCAAGCCCACCTACAGGCCCTGAACCCACTATAGGGCCCTCCCCTTCGGGCAGGAAGCCCGGTGGAAGCGCCCTATCCTTCCGAGCGTTCAGCCCAGGTCAACGGGTCGGTCTTGGATAACAGCGACTCAGGCGTCCGTCACGCTCGACGCGAGTTCTTCGACATCGTCCGCCAGGGAGGCCGCCCGCTCGGCGACAGCGTTGGGGACTCGACGGCTTCCCGCCAGCTCGGAGGCGAGCTTTCGCGCCAGCTGCGCCAGTTTCCGTACCTGGAGGCTCTCCGGGGGCGGCTCGGGCGGGGGCCGGGGGAAGCGCTCGGCGAATTCCTTCTTGAGCTCCGTGGGGGACTTCTCCGGGCTCCAGATGCTGTCGCGCAGCGACTTGTATTCCGTGGGGGACAGCTGGCCCCGCTCTTCCGCGTCGGCCAGGACTTCCACCACCTCGAAGGCGGGGGCCTTCTCCGGGAACTCGTGCTGCTGGAGCTCTTCCGGGGCCTCGTGCTTGGCCAGGAAGCTGAACGAGCGCGTGAGCTTGAGCGCCGTCTGCTTCTTGATGTGCAGCTCCTTGAGGCAGTAGGCCTCGAAGGAGGCGTGGCCCCACTCCTCGTACTTCGCTTCGTCCCGGACCTGGACGAGCAGCTTGCCCAGCTCCGCCCAGGTGGACTTGAAGCGCTTGGCGGCGAGCAGGACGGTGTGGCGGAACGTCCCCGGGGGGACGCTCATGGCCTTCTTGGCAATTTCGACTTCGGCGACAGAGGCGGACATGCCTGTTGTATCGGGCACGTCCGGAGGGTGGGCAAGAAAGTCGCCCTACCCCCGCTTGCCGATATTGAACGAAAGCCCCACGGTGGCGCGCTCGCCGTCGTAGGCCTTGAAGGGCCACTTCTTCAGCTCGGCGAAGAGGCACTCGAAGAGTGGGCCCTGCTTGAACTGGGGGTTGTCCACCCACAGCTTGTTCACGCGCCCGTCGTTCCCGATGACGAACTCCATGGGGATCTTCGCGGCCAGACCGGGCGTGCGCTCGGCCTCTTCCTTGAAGCAGCGGAAGAGCTTGGACTGGTTGCCCGCGACGACGCGGTTGATGGCGCCCTGGTCGAACTGCTGGGCCATCTCCAGGCCGTCCGGATCCGTGGAGACGCTGCCCGTGCGGGGCGGCGGCCGGTTGCCGGCGACGGCGGCGCTGGCCACCGCGCCACTTCCCGCGGGCTTGGCGGGGGTGCTGCCCTGCCCCGCGGGGCGATCCGGGCGGCGAGGGTCGTTGGACGGATAGGCGAAGAGGTCTTCGTCATCCCCGCGCGCCTGGGCCAGGCGGATGGTGGGCGGGTCCATGGTGATGCCGTCGCCCTCCTCGGTCGCGCCAAACAGGCCGTACACGGCGGCGTTGCGCGCCAGGTACCAGCCGGTGACGCCCAGCAGGAGCGCCACGCCCGCGGCGACGCCGGCCAGCACCTTCACCCGCTTCTGGTTGCGGGCCTGCTCGACGAGCATCGTCTGGGCGACGCGGCCCTGCGCCTCGAAGCGCGCGATGTGCACCTGGAAGGTGGCGGTGTCCCGGAGGTTGCGGAACTCCCGCTCTCCGGCCGGAGCCACCTGGCTGTCCGGGGTCAGCTCCCCCGTGTAGAGCTTCTCCACCACCTGGGACGCGGTGATGGGCCCCAGCACCAGGTCGCCCTGTCGGAAAAGCCACTGCCCATCACTGTCCATCGCGAGTTCTTGAGCGGCCAGCATTCGCGCGGGAGTATCGTGTTTCTCCCATCGACACCGCAACGCCGTGGCAAGGACCTCTCTCAGACGAATTCCCGCCGTACTGTGGACTTGGTATCGCGGCGGAAACTTCCGCGGCTTCCAGCGCCAGGTGGAAGGTCCCACGGTCCAGGACGCGCTCGAAAACGCCCTGGAGCAGGCAGGCTCACCGGCCACGGTGATGCCGTCCGGGCGCACCGACCGGGGCGTACACGCGCGGATGCAGGTCATCAGCCTGCGCCTCAATGAGGATGTCCCCCTGGATTCGCTGCCCGCGCGGCTGGCGCCGCACCTGTCCCCGGACGTGGGGCTGTGCATCGCGAAGCGGCCGCCGGGCGCCTTTCACGCGCAGTGGAGCGCGAGCGGCAAGGAGTACCGCTACCACCTGACGCTGGGCACCCCGCCCCCGGAAGCATGGCGGCCGTACGCGATGGACGTGGCGGCGGACGAAACCCTCCAGACAGGCCACCGGGTGACTCCGGAGAAGCTGGAGGCGCTGCTCGCCCGCGCCGTGGGCACGCGGGACTTCACCGCGTTCCACGAGCGCTCCAGTCCCCAGAAGCCGCGCACGCTTCAGTCCGCCACCCTGCGGGAGCTGGGCGGTGGGCTCTTCGAGGCGCGGCTGGAAGGAGACGGCTTCGCGCGCTACCAGGTGCGGTACCTGGTGGGCAGCGCGCTGAAGGTGGCCGCGGGGCTCCTGTCCGAGGAGCAGTGGCACGCGGCGCTGGATTCGGGAACCGCCCTGCCCGGCTTCAAGGCCCCGGCGCATGGGCTGGTGTTGTGGGAGGTCCGCTATCCTTCCGCGGTGGACCCTTTCGGGCCCGGCGAGCGCCTCCACCCGCCCGGTCTGCCCGACGCGCCACCCTTCACGGGAGCGCCGCCGGGCTGACGTGGCGCTTCAGTCCACGAAGCGCGCTTCGTACTTCGCCAGCAGATCCGAGATGGCCTCCCGGAGGTACTCGCTCTGACGGATGCGCGTGGTGCGCGACAGCTCCTTCAGGGCGTCCAGCTTTTCGCGGTTGAGACGAAACACGACCGAGGTGAGGCGGGGATTCATGTCCAAGTGCGCAACCTCCGACAGATGCACACACCCTCTCACAATGTCGGACAACCTCAAGAAAACAACCTACGAGGCTGAACCCACCGGGATGATCCACTGCAACCCGGTGAAGAGCTCGGTGTCCGCGCGCAGTCCGGAGCCGAACCCGAACGTGAAGCCGAGCCCGCCGTACAGCGCGAAATGATCCGAGAGGGTGTGTCTGGCGCCGAACCCTATGCGAGGCCCCAGCCACGGCCCAGAAATCGGACGCACGGAAACGCCCAGGTCGAAGAAGGTCCGCCACGACTCGGATCCGAAGACGCTGCGGTAGCCGGTGATCAGCGCCAGATCCTCCCCCGGGCGGCCGGTGCTGCCGCGCGCGAGGAGGAACACCTCGTCCCCTCCGTAGCCCACGGTGATCGCGGCCCCCAGATCCAGGTGCCCGGCGAGTCCGGACACGGCGGAGTCCCCGCTGATCCGTTCGGAGTACGTGGCCCCGGGCCCCACCGTGAGGATCAGCGAGCGCCGGCGCGCGTACGGCCCATCATCCAGGTACTCCACGGCGGCGGCGGGGGTGGCCAGCGCCAGGCCCAGCGCGATCAGGAAACCCGAGGGGAGACCCTTCACCCCACCACCGGGAGCTTGAAGCCCTCGGACTTCCCCTGCCCTGCCCCGGCCGCAGGGGCGATGCCGGCGGCCTCGTTGAGGCGGCCGGAGCGGAAGGGCTCCAGATCCAGGGCCACGAACTTGAAGCCCAGGGACTTGAAGGCGCCGTTGATCCGCTCGCGGATGCCAGCCTCGAAGAAGCGGGGGTACTCCTCGCTGGCCAGCTCGATTCGCGCCACGTCCTGGTGGTAGCGGACGCGGAACTGCTTGAAGTCCAGCGCGCGCAGCTCCGACTCCGCGGCGGCGATCTGCAGGAGCCGGTCGCGCGTCACGGAGGTGCCGTAGGGGATGCGCGACGCCAGGCACGCCATCTGCGGCTTGTCCCAGGTGGGCAGCCCCAGCTTGCGGCTCCACGCGCGGATCTCATCCTTGGTGAGCCCGGCCTGCGCCAGGGGGGACACCACCCGGTGCTCCTTCGCGGCCTTGTGGCCGGGCCGGTGATCCTTGAAGTCGTCCGCGTTGAAGCCGTCCAGCACCACGGACAGCCCCAGCTCCGCGCGCTTCGCCTCGCAGAGGTCGTACAGCTCCGTCTTGCAGAAGTAGCAGCGGTTGGTGGGGTTGGCGGCGTAGCTGGGGTTCGCCAGCTCGTTGCTGGAGACGACGACGTGCCGGGCGCCCAGGCGGCCCGCCAGCTCGCGGGCCTCGCGCTCCTCCTCCGGGGCGACGGAGGCGGACAGCGCGGTGAGCGCCAGGGCGCGCTCGCCCAGCACCTCCGCCGCGATCGCGAGGACGAAGGTGGAGTCCACGCCGCCGGAGAACGCCACCAGCGCGCTGCCGTGGGCGCGCAGGGCTTCGCGCATCGCCTCCAGCTTGGGGCGGGACGCTTCACAGAGGGCTTCAATCCGCTCGGGGCTCAGCATGGGGGACTCCTAAAACGGAAGGGCCCCGGATTGCACGCGCATCGCGCGGGCAACCTGGAGCCCTTCGACAGTCAGGACGGCGGTGGGGACTACCGGGCCTTGCTCTTGGCGGCCTTCTTCTTCGCGGCCGGGGCCGGCTTGCCCACGCGGGCGGCGCGGGTGGCCGGACGCGCCTTGGCGCCCTTGGAACCCTTGTCCGCCTTGGGAGGCTTGGCGGCCTTCACCGCGGCGACACGGACCGGCGGGTCCTCTTCGTCGCGGCGGGCCTTCTTCGGCGGCAGCGGGTTGGCCTTCATCTTCTTGCCGGTGATGGTCTTCAGCTCGTCCGTGGACATCAGGCCCAGGTCCAGCAGCGCCTGGAAGATCTTCGTCCCGCCGTCCTCCACCGACTCCGAGTCGGAGTAGATGGTCACCTCGGGTGAGGTGGGCGGCTCGTACGGCTCCGTGATGCCGATGAAGTTGGGGATCTCCCCGTTGAGCGCCTTCTTGTACTTGCCGGTGGAGTCGCGCTCGATGAGCTTCTCCGTGGGGCAGTCGACGTAGACCTCCACGTACTTGCCCACCGCGCGGCGCACTTCCTCGCGGCTCGACTTGTAGGGGCTCACGCAGGGGACGAGCACCGCCACGCCGTTGCGGGCCATGAGGCCGGCGACGAAGCCCAGGCGGCGCACGATCATGTTGCGCTCGTCCTTGGTGTCGCCGATGCCAGCCCACAGGTCGTTATGGAGTTCGCCCTCGTCGAGGACCTCCACGTTACGTCCGACCTGGCGGAGCCGGGCCGCGATGTAGGCGGCCGTCGTGGTCTTCCCAGTTCCGGACATGCCGGTGAGCCAGAGGGTGAATCCGTTGTTGGTGGCCATAAGGGTTCTAACTCCCTGCGTCCGGAGCGCTTCTTGCACGCGGCGTGGGACGCGGCAGATCCAATAGACCACCGCTTTATAGACGAAAACCCAGTCACTTGACAATTCGGACCCACCTTTCCGCAGGTGGGGTCGGTTGCAGGGCAAGTTCCCGCCCTTACACGGTTTTTTCAAACCTGAAATCCGCCAATGCAAGCGGAACAGTCTGAAAATCGCCCGCGCTCCAAATAGACCGGGAGGCGGAGGCGGCACGGCCTCCGCGTATGGCAACCACGACGTAGGACACCTGGGGCAGCAGTGGGATTCCCGAGGGAGCGGCCTGGCGTCGGTCCTCGGAGGAGAACACGGCGGGCGCGTCCACGTGCGAGTGGAAGACGCAGACCACCTCCTCTTGTCGCGCGTCCGCGTCCAGACACACCTGGAGCCACACCTCTGGGGCGAAGGCGTAGGCGACGTGCGGCGTGGGGGAGGCGTTGGTTAGGGGGACGACCCGCCAGGAGTCACCCTCCCCCGCCCCACTCCTGAGGATCACGCCGCAGCCTTCCTGGGGCCACGCGGCCTCCAGGTGGCGGATCATCCGGGTGAGCACTTCTGGTGGCGCGTGCTGGATCAGGGCTTCGCTTCCGCCGCGGCGCAGCGCGAGCACCGGCGGAGTTCCAGGTCCGTCATCGAGCCCGGAGCGCTCAGCCACCGGCCGCCCAGCGACGGGCCCAGTCCCAACCGCAGCCGCTGGAAGACGAGCGCGCCCAGGGCGCCCAGGGCCACGCCCATGGCTCCATCCGGTGGCGTGCCCAGGTGGCGCACCGTTTCACCGAAGCACCAGACGCACCCGTCCGCGCCCCGGAACACCACCGCGCCACGCGCGCCGTCGCCCCCCAGCGCGACCCAGGGAGCCTCTCCGCTCCAGGCCGCCGGCAGTTCCGCGAGCAGCCCGCCGCCGGGCGTGCCCACCGCGTCCGGATTCACCTCCGGAACCACGCGCGCCAGCACCTCCGCCACGGGCTGGCCCACGTCGTGAGCGGACGCGAGGAACCCCGGCGACCAGGGCCCCATGGTCAGCGATCCCACGCCCGTCACGGGAGTACCGCCGCCCGCCAGGTACGCCGTGGCCGTGAGGCCGGAAGCGCCCAGCCCGTCCACGCGCGCGCCGCCGGCCAGCAGGGCCTCCTGCCCGCGCCCACCTACGTCCCTCAGGAGGATCTGCCGGGAGTAGCGGAGAATCTGATCCTCGCGCAGCGCCATGACGGCCCCTTCAGCCCCCCGCCATCGCGGGGATGAGGGTGATCCGGTCCGCGTCCTTCACGGGCGTGTCCAGGGCCTTGAGCGCGCGCACGTCCTCGTCATTGAGGAAGACGTTCACGTACCGGCGCACGGCGCCCTTGTCGTCGAAGAGGCGCGCGCCCATGCCGGGATAGCGCGCGTCCAGGTCGCGCAGCACGTCGCCCACGGTGGAGCCGGTGGCCTGGACCTCGGACTGGTTGCCCGTCAGCGTCCTCATGGGTGTCGGAATGCGAATCGTGGCCATTGGCTCATTTCCCCCGCTTGCGGATGATCAACCGGTGCGTGCCGTCCCCGCGTGGATCCAGGGACACCACGTCGTGGCCCTCGTCCTTCGCGCTGCGGGGCACGTTCTTCAGGGGCTCGTCGCCCTTGAGCAGCACCTCCAGCAGCGTGTCCGCGGGCAGCGACTCCAGCTTCAGCTTGGTGCGCACGTAGGTCATCGGACACACCTCGCGGGTGATGTCCAACGTCGCCGTCACGTCGGGCATGCGGTGTCCTCCTGGGACGAAGGGAACGGGGGCAGCGTCTGGATGGCGCACCCCGGGCAGCCGGGCGCGCGCGTCACCTTCACGGTGCGTCCCTCCAGCGTCTCGCCGTCGAGCACGTGCAGCGTGGCCTGGCCGCGGGGGCCCGTGGCCGCGCCCGCCAGCAGCTCCAGCGCGAGCAGCGCCTGCACCGCGCCGATGAGCCCCGCCATCGCACCCAGCACACCCGCCTGCGCGCAGGTGGGCACCGCGTCCGGGGGCGGCACGTCCTCATAGAGGCAGCGCAGGCAGGGGCCGCCGGGGTCGATTCGCAGGGCCTGGCCGTTCATGCGCAGCACGCCGCCGTATACGAGCGGCACGCCGGTGAGCACCGCCACGTCCGACAGGAAGAACTTGGTGGCGACGCCGTCGGTGGCGTCCACCACCAGGTCGTGCTCGCGGAAGAGCGCTTCGGCGTTGCCCGCGTCCAGCCGCTCCGGCAGGGCTTCCACGCTCAAGCCGGGGAAGGCGCGCAGGAGGCCGGCGGCGGCGGACTCCGCCTTGAAACGGCCCACGTCCTGGGTGCGGTGCCAGAGCTGCCGGGGCAGGTTCGTCACGTCCACCCGGTCCGGATCCACCAACGTCAGGTGGCCCACACCGCCCTGCGCCAGCGCGAGCGACGCCGGACAGCCCAGGCCGCCCGCTCCCACGACCAGCACCCGCGCGCGCTCGATGCGGGTGGCGTGGGGAATGCGTGCGTGATGGTCGGTATCCGGCGAACCGTGCATGGGACTGGTGCTCCGTGAGGAACGAACGAATATGGTGCGGCGACTCCACGTCCTGACTTCAGGACGCTCCCGAAGCCTTCCCTACCCGCCGCCGTCACAAGCGGCCCTCACCAGCCAGGACATATGAAAAACCTGACCGGCGCGCTCGTGTTTTCCACCCTGCTGTCCCTGGCTGTCGGCTGCCACAAGAACACCGGCGAGAGCCCGGACGCGGCCACGCAGACCGGCACCGTCAAGGAGGAGCTCCAGTCGGGCCGCGAGGCCGCTCCCCCGGAGGCCCCCGCCGAGGCTGGCACGAAGGACGCGAGCGCCGTGACCTACGACTCGGGCGCCAGCGACCGCCTGGCCCTGGAGGCCTGCGTGGACGGCTGGCTCAAGACCCACAACCTGGACAAGTACGGCAGCCAGAAGGGCACCATGTACGCGGGCGGCACGCCCCTGTTCGACGAGCGCACGGGGCAGACCACCGACCGCCTGGACTTCGTCCTCTCCCGCCAGCCCGAGGCCAAGAAGGCGTGCGTGGACGAAGGCGCCCCCAAGTAGCGCGTTGCCCCTTCCGCACCCGCCAGGATGCTCACCTGGCGGCTTGCCGGGAATTCCGCTCCCCGGGAAGGTCCCGTAAGCTGCCGCTCGAATGGACAGCGACCTCCGACCCGGCGACGAGCACCCGGCCCATGACCTGAAGGCCCGCGTCCGCGCCGTGCTGGAGCGCCGCAACCTCACGGACAACGTGTCCGCGGAGCAGGCGGCGGCTTCCTGGGAGCAGGACCGCTTCGTCGCCCGGGCCCGCGCGCTGTTCTACGCGCGGATGATGTTCCTCACGTTGGGCCTGCTCATCCTCGCGGTGCCCGCGTGGAGCGGCTACTTCGGCTTCAACGGGCCCATCTCCTTCCTGGGCTACTTCGCGATGCTGCTCTACAGCGTCGCGAACCTGCTCGTCATCGACCACCCGAAGGCAGGCCGGTGGGTGACGTACCTGTCGCTGTGCTGCGACCTGCTGATCACCGTGGTGCTCATCGCCCGGCCGCAGGTGGGCGGCGGTCTTCAAAGCCCGCTGCTGGCGACGCAGCTGCTCTTCACCACGCTCTTCGCCATCCTCTTCCCCAAGCCGCTGGCCATCCTGCCGCCGCTGCTGGCGCTGCCCATCACCACGCGCCTGGACCTGCTGCTCAACCGCTCCGTGACGGCGGTGGAGCTGCTCACGCTGCTCTGGTACCTGGGGCTCAACTTCATCATCGTCTACGTGCTCGTGTACCTGAACGAGCGCGAGGCCACCGCGCACCGCGAGGTGGTGTCCCTGCAGGGCGACCTGAAGGAGCTGGCGGTGGTGGAGGAGCGCAACCGGCTGGCGCGCGAAATCCATGACGGCCTGGGCGCGTCCCTGTCCTCGATGATCATCCAGGCGGAGTACATCCTGAACCTCGCGCGCGAGGACGGGCTGCGCACGGAGATCCGCGAGATGAAGGCCACCGCGGAGGAGTCGATTGAGGAGCTGCGCCGCAACCTGCGGATGATGCGCGACGACTTCGAGCTGGCGCAGGGCCTGGAGGACTACATCAAGACCTTCCGCGACCGCACCGGGCAGGACATCCGCTTCGAGCGCACGGGCCTGACGCGCAAGCTGCCCCCGGACGCGCAGCTGGCGCTGTTCCGCATCCTCCAGGAATGTCTGTCCAACGCCGCGAAGCACGCCGAGGCGAAGGAGGTCCAGGTGCGCCTGGACTTCAGCGCGGAGGGCGTGCACCTGGTGGTCCGCGACAACGGCAAGGGCTTCGACCCGGGCCGCACGCCGCGCGGACACTACGGCCTGCTCAACATGCGTGAGCGGGCCATGAAGCTCGGGGGTTCCATCGTGGTGGACTCGGCGCCCGGCGCCGGAGCCCAGGTGGCCTTCTCCCTTCCCTGCCTTTCCGCCTGACACGCACCGGAGCCCGCCCCGTGGACCCGACCCCGAATGCCCCCGCCCTCCCCATCCGCGTGTTCGTCGTGGAGGACCAGACCAAGATCTTGAAGAACCAGCTGCGCCTCTTCGAAGGCCACCCGGACATCGACATCGTGGGCACCGCGTTGTCCGGTGAGGCCGCGCTGGTGGAGGTGGAGCGCGAGCAGCCGGACGTGCTGCTGCTGGACCTGGGGCTGCCGCGCATGAGCGGCATCGACGTCACTCGCGAGGTGAAGGCGCGCTTCCCGAAGGTGGAGATCCTGATCTTCACCATCTTCGACGAGGAGGACAAAGTCCTCGAAGCCGTGAAGGCAGGCGCGTCCGGCTACCTGCTCAAGGGCGCCACGGTGGACAAGATCGTGGAGGCCATCAAGGAGGTGCGCGCGGGCGGCACGGTCATCCAGCCGAACCTCGCGCGGCGCCTGCTGCGCCACTTCCGCGTGGAGCCGGACACCGCGCCCGTGCCCACGGAGCCCCTGGCCGTGGCGCCGTCCGCCTCGGAGCCCGCGGCTCCGGCATCCGCGCAGGAGCCGTTGCTCAAGCCGCTGTCGGACCGCGAGCGGGAGATCCTCCAGCTCATCGCCAAGGGCGTGTCCAACAGCGAGGCGGCCCGGCTGCTGTCGCTCTCCAAGGCGACCATCCGCACGCACCTGGAGCACATCTACCGGAAACTCGAAGTGACGAACCGGGTGGAGGCCGTCACCGAAGGCATCCGCAAGGGCCTGATCTCCGTCTAGAAGCGGGCCCTGATGGGCCGGGCCGCTTCTTTTCACGGACGACGCGGTGCGTGGCCTCTATGGTGGGGAGTCTTCGTTCCCCACTCACAGGAGCCCCACCATGGACGTCCGCGCCGCCGTCGCCTTCGAGGCCGGCAAGCCCCTGAGCATCGAAACCGTGCACCTGGAGGGCCCCAAGGCGGGCGAGGTGCTGATCGAGCTGAAGGCCACCGGCCTGTGCCACACCGACGAGTTCACCCGCTCTGGCGCGGACCCGGAGGGTCTGTTCCCCGCCATCTTCGGCCACGAGGGCGCGGGCATCGTCGTGGACGTGGGTCCGGGCGTCACCAGCGTGAAGAAGGGCGACCACGTCATCCCGCTCTACACGCCGGAGTGCCGCGGCTGTAAGTCGTGCCTGTCCCAGAAGACGAACCTGTGCACGGCCATCCGCGCCACGCAGGGCAAGGGCCTGATGCCGGATGGCACCAGCCGCTTCCGCCTGGGCAAGCAGGCCATCCACCACTACATGGGCTGCTCCACGTTCGCGAACTTCACGGTGCTGCCGGAGATTGCCGTGGCGAAGATCCGCGAGGACGCCCCCTTCGACAAGGTCTGCTACATCGGCTGCGGCGTCACCACCGGCGTGGGCGCCGTCGTCTACACCGCGAAGGTGGAGGCCGGCGCGAAGGTCGTCGTCTTCGGCCTGGGTGGCATCGGCCTGAACGTCGTGCAGGCCGCGCGCATGGTGGGCGCGGACATGATCGTCGGCGTGGACCTGAACCCCGCTCGCAAGGAGATCGCGGAGAAGTTCGGGATGACGCACTTCGTGAACCCGAAGGAAGTGGAAGGCGACCTCGTCCCGTACCTGGTGAACCTCACCGGCGGCGGCGCGGACTACAGCTTCGAGTGCATCGGCAACGTGAAGACGATGCGCCAGGCCCTGGAGTGCTGCCACCGCGGCTGGGGCGAGAGCATCATCATCGGCGTGGCGGGCGCGGGGCAGGAGATCAGCACCCGTCCGTTCCAGCTCGTCACCGGCCGCGTGTGGAAGGGCAGCGCGTTCGGCGGCGCCCGCGGCCGCACGGACGTGCCGAAGATCGTCGACTGGTACATGGACGGGAAGATCCAGGTCGACCCGCTGATCACGCACACGCTGAAGCTGGAGGAGATCAACCACGGCTTCGACCTGATGCACGAGGGCAAGTCCATCCGCAGCGTGGTGAAGTACGGATGAGCGCCGTGGCGCCCACGCTCGTCAGCGAGCACGCGTGCTTCGGGGGGACGCAGTCCTTCTGGAAGCACCCGTCCGAGGCCTGCGGCGGTGAGATGCGCTTCAGCGTCTTCACCCCGCCCCAGGCGAAGCACGGCAAGGTGCCCGTGCTGTACTACCTGGCGGGCCTCACGTGCACGGAGGAGACCTTCGTCACCAAGGGCGGTGCGCAGCGCGTGGCGGCGGAGCTGGGGCTGATGCTCGTGGCGCCGGACACCAGTCCTCGCGGCGCGGGCATCCCGGGCGAGGACGCGGACTGGGACTTCGGCACCGGCGCGGGCTTCTACCTGGACGCCACCCAGGAGCCGTGGAAGGCGCGCTACCGCATGGGCACGTACATCACCCAGGAGCTGCCCGGCATCATCGGCGCGCACTTCCCCGCGCGCATGGACCGCGAGGGCATCTTCGGGCACTCCATGGGCGGGCACGGCGCGCTGGTGACGGCGCTCCGGAACCCGGGCCGGTACAAGTCCGTGTCCGCGTTCGCTCCCATTGGCGCTCCCATCCGCAGCCCCTGGGGCAAGAAGGCCTTTGGCGGCTACCTGGGGCCGGATGAGCAGACGTGGCGCGAGTACGACGCCACGGAGCTGCTGAAGGCCGGCCGGCGCGTACCGGCGCTGCTCGTGGACCAGGGGACGAAGGACAAGTTCCTGCCGGACCAGCTGCACCCGCACTTCCTCAAGGAAGCCTGCGAGGCGGCGGGCCAGCCCCTCACCCTGCGCATGCAGGAGGGGTACGACCACGGCTACTACTTCGTCTCCACGTTCATGGAAGACCACCTGCGCCACCACGGCGCGGCGCTGAACGCGGGCTGAAAACAGCCCCTGGCGCGCCCTGGGCTTACATGGCCCGGGGCGCCCTCCCCCTCAATCCCCCTTCCCTCTCCGGCCCGGACGTGGGAGGCGTGGGGCATGACTGCTTCCTTCAAGTCCCTGGGCCTGTCCCCCGAAACGCTGGGCGCCGTGAAGCGTGCCCGCTTCGGTACTCCCACGCCCATCCAGGCGCAGGCCATCCCGCCCGCGCTGTCCGGCCGTGACGTCATCGGCTGCGCGGCCACCGGCACCGGCAAGACGGCCGCCTACCTGCTCCCCATGATTGAGCGCTTCGCGGGCGAGAAGGGCACCCGGGGCCTCATCCTCACCCCCACGCGCGAGCTGGCGCAGCAGGTGGAGGAGCAGGCCCGCTTCTTCGGCGAGCCCCTGGGCGTCATGCCCGTCCTCATCGTCGGCGGCGAGGACATGAACGCGCAGGTGGATGCGCTGAATTCACGTCCCACCCTCATCGTGGCCACGCCGGGCCGGCTCGTGGACCTGCTGGGCGTGAAGGCCGTGAACCTGTCGCGCATCCAGACGCTGGTGCTGGATGAAGCGGACCGGATGCTCGACATGGGCTTCCTGCCGCAGATCAACCAGATCCTCCACGCGCTGCCCCGCCAGCGCCAGACGATGCTGTTCTCCGCCACCCTGGGCGCGGACGTGACGCGCTTCGGACAGCGCGCCCTGCACAAGCCCGTGCGCGTGGAGGTGACGCCCAGCGGGACGCCCGCGCCTCGCGCCGAGCAGCACCTCTACATCGTGAAGCCCGAGGAGAAGTGGCCCCTGCTCCTCACCCTGCTCTCACAGGATCAGGCCAGCGCGCTCGTGTTCGTGCGCACCCAGCAGCGCGCGGACAAGATGAAGGAGCTGCTCGCCGCCGCGGGCCACAAGTCCGCCGCCCTGCACGCGGGCCGCACGCAGGCGCAGCGGCGTCAGGCGTTGGAGGGCTTCCGCCGCGGGCAGTACCGCTGCCTCGTGGCCACCGACCTGGCGGCGCGCGGACTGGACGTGGATGACATTGGCCACGTCATCAGCATGGACGTGCCTCACGGGCCGGAGGACTACGTGCACCGCATTGGCCGCACCGCTCGCGCGGCGGCCAGTGGACGGGCTTCGTTGTTCGCGCTGGAGGTGGAGCGGCGCACGCTCCAGGACATCGAGCGCATCATCCGCCAGGAGCTTCCGCGCACGGAGGTGCCGCGCAGGGACCCCCTCTTCAAGAGGGAGATGGAGGCGTTCGCGGCGAAGCAGCGCGACCCGGGACCGCCCCAGACCGACCATGGACGCTCCAAGCGGCCCGAAGGCGCGGCGCCCGGGCGGCATGCCCGGACGCACGGCAAGGGCCGGCCGAAGGGTCCCGCCGGTCAGTGATCGTGGTCGTCGTCGGGGCCGTGCGCGTGGCCGTGCTCGAGTTCCTCGGGCGTGGCGGCGCGCACTTCCTTGATGGAGACCTCGAAGTGCAGTTCCTTGCCGGCGAACGGGTGGTTGAAGTCCACCAGCACCGTGTCCTTGCGCACTTCCTTCACCAGGAAGTCGACCTCGTCGCCCTCCGGATCCGTGGCGCTCAGGATGCCGCCGGCCTTGATCTCCAGGTCCTCGGGGAACTCGGTCCGGGGGACCTCCTCGACGCCTTCCGGATCGTAGTCGCCGTAGCCGTCCGCCGCGGAGACGACCGTCTTCAGCGACTCGCCCGCGGACTTGCCCTCCAGCGCCTTCTCCAGGCCGGGGACGATCTCCTCGTAGCCGTGCAGGTAGACGAGCGGCTCGCCCGCCTCGCTCTCGTCCACGGTCTTCCCGTCGCCGAGGTGCAGCTTGTAGTCAATGGCGACAACACTGTCCTTGCCGATTTTCATGGGGCCCTCATAGCGCATTCAGTCATGTCGCGGTGGAAGGATGATGATCACCGTTACGGCGTGCACAGGGACGTCCTACCAGCGCATGTGCAGCTCGAAGCGGCCGTGTCCGTCGTCGGACTCGAGCACCGCGTTGGCATTGGCGGCCCCGGCCTGACGCAGCGCCTCCTCGCAACACCCCGCCGCGGCCTCCGCCGGGAAGGGATAGCCCTGGAAGGTCACCCGCCAGTCCTTGGGGCCCAGCTCCGTGGAGGTGATCTCCACCGGCTCCATCACGGAGCGGAAGCTCAGCGCCACCCGCTTCATCGCGCGGTCCGGGCCCGCGACCTTCAGGGCCACGTTCACGACCTTGCCCACCAGCGTCTCGAAGTAGCCGCGCACCAGGTCCCGGCCCATCTGCCGCAGGGCCTCCTCGCGAGGCCGGCCCGCGTACGCGGCCTGCAGCACCAGGTTCTGGCAGCGCTGGAACACCGACGCCGGATAGCTGGCCCTGGGCCGGTCCGGGTCATAGCCAGCCGCCGCCATCCGCTCGCGCAACGCGTTGTCCAACCGCACGCAGCGCAGCAGCGATTCGAACAGCGTGGACTGGATGACGACCTCGGCCGGGGACATGGACGCTCGAATTGGGGAAACGCGTTGAAACCTGTAAGGCGCGCGACACTACCCTTTCGGGTCCTGGAAGCGAGCCCTCCGGCGATGTCACGTCCAGCGCTTGTCGTTTCAAGGCCTTGGAGCCTCCAAGGAGGCAATCGACCGCCCTTGGAAACGATTTCCGAGCAGGGCCGTCCGTGAGCCAGACGATGGAAGGCGTTACGGACGAAGTGCTCATGGACCAGTTTCGCCAGGGAGACGAGCCGGCGTTCGAGGCGCTGTTCGCCCGGCATGCCGGGCGTGTGCACGGCTTCCTCGCCCGCATGGTGAGGGACGGGCCGCTGGCGGAGGACCTCATGCAGACGACCTTCCTTTCCGTCATCCGCGCCCGGGGCCGCTACGAGCGCGGCACCCGCTTCACCCCCTGGCTGCTCACCATCGCGGCGAACGCGGCCCGGGACGCGCTGCGGCATCAGCAGCACGTGGACGCGCACGCGCACGCGCCGCAGGACGGACCCACGTCGGTGCCCGCGCCGGACGGGGACCCGGCCATGCGCCGGCGCATCGAGGACGCGCTCCAGCAATTGCCCGTGGAGCAGCGTGAGGCGGTGGTGCTGAGCAAGATGGAGGGCTGGTCCTTCGAGGAGATCGCCGAGATGCGCGGCATCCGCGCGGGCGCGGCCCGGCTCCGGGCACACCGGGGCTACGAGAAGCTGCGTGAGTTGCTGGGCGGACTGGAGGACGTGTCATGAGCCCTCCGACCGACCCATGGCGGTCCACCCCGCCCCGCCTGGACCCGAAGGCGATGGAGCGCGCGCTGGCGGCATCGCGCGCGGAGCTGGCCCTGAAGCGGCCCGTGCGGGGGTGGCGTTCGCAGGCGTTGGGCGTGTTCGCGGCGTCCGCGGGCATGGCGCTCGCGGTGATGGGCGTGTTCCTGGCGCTGGGGCGCACCACGGGCTCGATGCTGATGGGCCGCGCGCCCCTGCTGGCGATGCTGCTGTCCACGAGCGCGGTGTGCTCCTGGGGAGCGCTGTCCCCGCGAGGGCGCAGGCTGCGCTGGGTGGGCGTGGGCATGGCGCTGGTGAGCTCCGCGCTGCTGGTGCTGACGCGGGCCACCCCGCGGGGCCCTTCCAGCCTCCCCGAGTGGGTGTGCACGGTGAGCCACGTGGCGCTGGCGTTGGTGCCCCTGGTGGTGGCGCTGGTCGCGTTGCGGTCGGCGGTGTTCGAC
>NZ_RAWR01000154.1:0-26516 GCF_003986945.1 Corallococcus sp. AB018
CACCCGCCCCCCCAACGGCCGTGCGATCAGCCCGGACCGGGAGCGTCCAGCCGCCTCCTGGAAGCAGCACGTCACGAGGGCATGGATGAGTTCCGCTCATTGCCGCGTCGCGCCACCCGGGGGCCGAAAGGTGCTGGCGAACACCCAAGACATCAGGGTCCTTGAGTCGGGAGGCCGCGTTCGGAGTATAGGGGCGTCCCTTTCTTTCCCCTTCGAGGTCGTCCGCCCGTGTCTCGGCCCCGGTTGATCAAAGAGAACTCCGCGCCGCTCTCCCTGCCCCGAGAGCAGCTCATTCGCATCCATGACCTGATGGTGAAGGCGCGCGTCCTGGAGGAGCGCCTGATCCAGATGTACAAGCAGGGCCACGGCTACTTCTGGATCGGCGGCCCCGGTGAGGAGGCGTTCAACGTCCCCCTGGGCATGCTGATGAAGGTCGGCGAGGGCCCGGCCTACGACTACCTGCACGCGCACTACCGTCAGTCCGCGACGCTGCTCGCCATGGGCGAGGAGCCCATCGGGGCGCTGCGGCAGATGAAGAACACGGCCACGGACCCCTACTCCGGCGGCCGCAACTTCGCGGGCCACTTCAGCCGGCGCTCGAAGAACATCGCGCCCGTCACCTCCCCCATCGAGGTGCAGTACGCCGTCGCGCCGGGCACGGCCATGGCCCAGAAGCGCCACGGCGGCGACGGCATCACCATCGTCACCGGCGGCGACGCGGGCACGGCCGAGGGCGATTTCGCCAGCTGCCTCATCTGGAGCAGCCGTCCGGCCAACCCGCTGCCCATCCTGATCATCGTCACCAACAACAAGTGGGGCATCAGCACCACTTCGGACGGCCAGCACGGCGAGACGAACATCAGCGACCGCGCGCGCGCCTTCAACATCCAGGCGAAGACCATCAACGGCAATGATCCGGTGGAGTCCTACCAGGAGATCCAGGCCGCGATGGAGTACGTGCGCAAGGAGCGCAAGCCCTTCTTCATCGAGGCTCGCGTGTCCCGCCTGTACGGGCACTCGTCCGCGTCCGGCGCCAACTTCGTGAACGAGGAGCAGGACTGCCTGCGCCTGTTCGAGGCGCGGCTGGAGCAGGAAGGCGTCCTCAACCGCGAGCAGATGGACGAGGCGCGCACCCGGTATTCAGAGGAGCTGGCCGCCGCCGCGCGCACCGTGCGCGACGAGCCGCAGCCCTCTGGCGACTCCATCTGGGAACACATCTACGCGGAGAAGAAATAACCATGGCGAACATGGCACAGGCCATCCGCATGGCCCTGCACTACGCGGAAGAGAACCTGGGCGTCACCGACATCTTCGGCGAGGACGTGGGTGCCCCGCTGGGCGGCGTCTTCACCTGCACGCAGGGCCTGAAGACGGCGTGGAACAGCCCCCTGGACGAGCGCGGCATCATCGGCGCGGCCATGGGCCTGGCGATGGCGGGCCACCGCCCCGTCGCGGAGATCCAGTTCTGCGACTACATCTACAACACCATCGACCTGCTCAAGCTCGTGGGCAACACGCACTGGTCCACGAACGGTGACTGGTCCGTGCCCATGGTGGTGCGCACGCCCGTGGGCAGCGGCATCCGCGGGTCGCTGTACCACTCGCATTCCTTCGACGCGACGATGACGCACATCCCCGGCTGGAAGGTCGTCATGCCCTCCACGCCACTGGACGCGTACGGCCTGCTCATCTCCGCGTGCCAGGAGCCCAACCCCGTCATGTTCCTGGAGCCCAAGGCGCTCCTGCGCGTGAAGGGCGACGAGCGCATCCCCGGCGAGCCCGACGACGACCGCGCGCTGTCGAAGATGATCGACGCGCCCCTGGGTGACCGCTCGCAGTGGAAGCCCCAGTGGCCCCTGGTGGAGGCGTTCGCCATCCCCATTGGCAAGGGCAAGCTCGTGCGCGAGGGCACCCAGGCCACGGTCATCAGCTACGGCCGCACCATGCCCCTGTGCATCAAGGCCGCCGCCCAGTTGGAAGAAGAGGGCCTGAGCGTGGAGGTCATCGACCTGCGCTCGCTCTGGCCGTACGACTGGGAGATGATCAAGGCCTCCGTCCAGAAGACGGGCCGCGTGCTCTTCGTCAACGAGGACACGGAGGTCACCAACTTCGGCGAGCACCTGGTCCGGCGCACCGTGGAGGAGCTGTTCTACTCGCTGCTCGCGCCGCCCCGGCTGGTCGCCGGCAAGTTCGTCCCGGGCATCGGCCTGGCGGACGCGCTGGAGATGGCGTCCGTGCCGCAGCAGAACGACGTCACCACCGCCCTGCGCAACCTCTGCCGCGAGCAGCCGTAGGCGCTGGCCCGGGTTTCCGCCTACACCGCAGAAAGACATCCGGGCCGCCGTTCCTCTTTGGAGGCCGGCGGCCCAGTCGTTAGAATCCCAACTTCCGTGTCCCAGCCCATCGTCCGCACCATGACCCCCGCCCCAGACGCCAACGCCTTCCGCATCCGCCGCGCGCGTCGCGGTGACGCCGAGGTCATGGCCCAGCTGCTGCGCGAGCTGGGCTACCCCCAGGGCACCGATCAGCAGACGGTGCACTGGGTCATCAGCCATCCGGAGATTGAAATCTTCGTCGCGGGAGACCCCCAGGACCGCGCGGTGGGAATGGTGTCCTTCTCCCACCGGCCGCAGCTGCGGCTGCGCGGGCGGGTGGCCACCGTGGACGAGCTGGTGGTGTCCGAAGGCTGGCGCCGCCGGGGCGTGGGCCGCGCGCTGCTCGCGCAGGTGGCCCAACGGGGCAAGGTGCTGAGCGTGAAGCAGTTGCAGCTCATCGCCCCCATCAACGTCACCGAGGAGACGCGCGCCTTCTACCGGGCGTGCGGCTACGTGGAAGGTGACTCCGGGGTGTTCCGCCACGCGGAGTACGAGCAGCCCCAGCGGTAGCGGGAAGCGTCCGCGAGGGCCCGGCGTCCTGGCCGGGCTCCTTCGCGGAGTGAAGCGTTTCAGCGCTTGAAGCTCGCGATGACGCGGCGCAGGCGCTCGTGGTCCTCTTCGCTCACGTCGATGAAGCGCACGCCGATGGCCTCCGCCTCGTCGCGCACCCAGGCGACGACGGCGGTGAGGTGGAAGTCCTCCCCGTCGATGACCATGGCCAGCCGTACCTGCGCGCCCACGTCGTAGGACTTGCGCGTGCGCAGGCACAGACCGCCGGCGGACACATTCAGCGAGTAGGCCCGCAGCGCGCGCGCCGCGTCCTCCATCTGCTCGAAGCGCACTTCGAACCGCGCCGCCACGCGCTCCTCGGCGCGACGGTTCATGTACGGGTCTGGCTCCACCGGCCCATCCAACTTCGTGTTCATGCGCACCCTGACCCCCTCGGTTCTCGGACCGGAAGTGTCGGCTGGTTTCCAGGCCCGGTTCAAGGGCCCACGGACTACGGAATGGCTCGTGTAAGTCCCAGGCTACTTCGAAGCCAGGAGTTTCCGGATGAGTGCACGTCTCGTGTTGTTGGGTGGAGCCCTGATGTTGGGGCTGTGGGTGGCGGGCTGCGATGACGGAGAAACTGTCCGCCCGCCAACGGATGGGGGCACGTCCCTGGATTCCGGGACCGATGGCGGAGATTCCGGGACTGTCGATGCTGGCGATGGCGGCGGCGGTGGAGGCTCCGACTTCGCGTGCAACGTGGCGAAGCAGGAGGGCTGTGCCGCGGGCCAGAGCTGTCTCTACTCGGACCTGGCGGATGGCGGCACGGGCAGTCAGTGCTTCGCGGCCGCGTGCGACGTGGTTCGCCAGGACTGTCCGTCCGGACAGCGGTGCACCTACGTGGGAACGGACGGAGGCACCACCGCGCGCCAGTGCGTCGCCGCGGGCACCTCCACGGAGGGCGCGCCGTGCACGCTGGCCGAGTCGCCTCCAGGCCAGACGTATGACACGTGCGCCGCGGGCCTGTACTGCAAGGACGAGTCGCAGGACGACGGCGGCACGGGCTTCTTCTGCCGCAAGCTGTGCCACGCGCCGTCCGACTGTGGCTCCGGCGAGTGCAACACCGTGCTGCGGCTGAACGGCACGCGAGAGCTGCCGCTGGTGTGTGGCCCCGCGTCCGCGCGGTGCGATCCGTTCGCGCAAGACTGCGAGAGCCCGCTGGCCTGCTACCCGGCCGCCAACGGCGCGGTGTGCGCGGGCCAGGGTTCGCTGCCGGAAGGCGCCGCGTGCGAGTTCAGCAACCAGTGTTCACAAAGCAGCACCTGCGTGATGACCGGCGGCAGCGGCACGTGCCGGGCGCTGTGCCGCCTGCCCGCGGGCTCACCGGGGTGTGCGAACGGCGCGACCTGCCGGGCCATCAACAACAACAACGGCGACGTGGGGGCCTGCGTCCCGTAGGCAGCGGATTGCCCACGGAAGGAAGCGTCCCCACCCGGGGTGGCGAGCGCGCGGGTCCGCCAGGGGCCCGGCCCGCCACCTCGTGGGGGAAGTCCTGCGCCGTCCGTGCCCGGCTGTTGGAAGTTCACGGTCCGTGGCGATTGGCTCGCGCCATGAATCCCCGGGTCGCCACGCGGGCACATCGTGCACATTGTCTTGCGCCGGGAGGTCGTGGGCATGGGTCTGAGGATGGCGCTGCGCTGGGGGTGTTTCGGTGCCCTGAGCGTGCTGGTGGGGTGTGGAGGCATGGATGACGGCCGCTCGCCCGAGGAGTCCTCCGGGCCGGGCCGCACGGACGCGGAAGTGAACGCGCCCGCCGCCACGGAGTCCGTGGAGGCCGCCCCCACGCTGACGCTGCACGACGGACACCAGGTGCAGGCCACTCCGCCCGTGGCGCCCCTGCCCACGCAGTTCCAGCCCGCCTTCCATCAGTCGCTGCGCGAATCCGTCTCCGTGGGGAGCTTCACCACGTACCGGATCAAGGTGCCCCTGGGGCGCGCGGGCAGCCGCGTGCGCGTCACCTTCCGCTCCGGCGACGGCAGCCTGACGCTGCAGCGGGCCACGGTGGCGAAGGCCGGCGCCAATGGCGCGCTGGGTTCCGC
This sequence comes from Corallococcus sp. AB018, assembly GCF_003986945.1. Classification (NCBI taxonomy): domain Bacteria; kingdom Pseudomonadati; phylum Myxococcota; class Myxococcia; order Myxococcales; family Myxococcaceae; genus Corallococcus; species Corallococcus sp. AB018. Next base: position 4,964 of record NZ_RAWR01000154.1, read on the forward strand.
GCCGGTGGCGCTCACCTTCGGCGGACAAGCGGGCTTCACCACGGGCACGCGCACGCTGGTGACGTCGGATCCCATCGCCTTCCCGGTGGGCTTCCGAGACGAGGTGGCCATCTCCTTCGAGGTGAAGGGCGCGCTGGGCAAGAGCCGCATCCAGGCGTTCCCGGACAGCTGGATGAGGACCGGCGCCTTCGCGACGACGCAGGGCGCGCTGGGCGGCCAGACCTGGGAGTACGCCACGGGCGTTGCGACGGTGGACGTGGAAGGAGCGCCGGGCCGGGCCTTCGTCGCCATTGGAGACAGCATCACCGAGGGCTACACGGGCACGTGGAACGACACGCGCAACGCGTGGCCGTCCCGGGTGGAGAAGCAGCTCGGGGTGCCGGTGGTGAACTCGGGCGCGTCCGGGCAGGGGTTCTGGGACGCGAACCTCCAGCTGCCGCAAGAGGTGCTCTCCCTGCAGGGTGTCACCGACTGCGTCGTCCTGCTGGGCGTCAATGACCTGGCCGCGGAGGGCATGACGGTGCCGAAGCTGCAGCAGCGCATGACGCAGCTGCTGGATCAGCTCCAGCCCATGTGCAAGCTGTGGGTCAGCACGCTGCTGCCCAAGGAGAAGATGGGCGCGGACGGCGGTGACTTCGAGCTGATGAAGGCCCAGCGCCACGAGTTCAACGCGTGGCTGCGCTCCCTGACGCGCGCGCAGATCATCGACCTGGAGGCCGTGACGCGGCAGCCGGGCAACGTGGACCTCTTCATCGACGGGCTGGAGGTGGACGGCATCCACCCGTCCGTGGAAGGCCACCGGGTCATGGCGGACGAGGCGGCGCGGACCCTCAAGGCGAAGGGCGGTCTGTAGCGCCTGCCCGGCTGGAAACCGCACGGAGGGTTTGAATAGGTTCGCGGCCGTTGCGTCCAGGCGGTGTTCCCGTCTTTCACAACTCCCGGAGCTTTCCCCCATGCGCGCGCTTCCCACCGCCCTCGTCGTCGCCTGCCTCGCCCTGCCCTCGCTCGCCCACGCGGCGTCGCTGCGGTGTGGCAACAAGCTCGTGTCGGAGGGGGCGTCGCAGGCGGACGCGGTGGCGAAGTGCGGCCAGCCCGTGTCGACCGAGACCAAGCGCGAGCGCGTGACCAACAAGTCCCGGGAAGGCAGGCGGGACGGGTCGCGCCGCGGGGACTCCTCCACGGAGTTCTCGACCTCGACCTCCGTGGAGGAGTGGACCTACAACTTCGGGCCCAACCGGCTGTTGCAGGTGGCCATCTTCCGCGACGGCCTGCTGGTGGACGTGCGCAGCGGCGGCTACGGCTACTGAGTCCAGCGCCGCGCGATCTGGTCTTGGCGGTTGAATAGCTTCGGGTCCGCCACGTCCAGGCCGTGTTCCCTGCCTTTTCTCCTCCTCGGAGCGTCCCCCATGCGCGCCCTTCCCGCCGCCCTCGTCCTCGCCGGCCTCGCCCTGCCCTCCCTCGTCCACGCGTCCGCGCTGCGCTGTGACAACAAGATCGTGTCGGAAGGAGCTTCGCAGTTGGACGCGCTGGCCAAGTGTGGGCAGCCCGCGACGAAGCAGAGCAAGACGGAGTACGTGACCCACAAGGTCAAGGAAGGGGCGCGGGGTGAGACGCGCTACGGGGAGGCCTCCACGGAGGTCACGACCTCCACGACCGTGGAGGAGTGGACCTACAACTTCGGGCCCCACCGGTTGATACAGGTGGCCATCTTCCGTGACGGCCGGCTGGTGGACGTGCGCAGCGGTTCCTACGGCTACTGAGGCCCCAGGTACTGCTCCAGTTGTTGGCGCATGATCTCCGGCCGCCGGATCAGCGCTGACCGGAAGAACAGGAGGTTCTCGCGCCAGCCCTCCATGGAGGCCGGCTGGCTCCAGCGCGCCACCTGGTCGGGCATCTCCAGCTCGAGCGCCTCCGCCGCCGCGTCCAGGGCCGCCGTCACCCGCTCCTCGGCGAAGGTGTGCTCGATGTGCCAGAGGAAGCGCTCGATGAAGCGGGCCTTGAACTCCGGCGACTGGAGCAGGCCCCTCAAGAGCAGCGTGGACCAGGCCCCCGCATCCGACGTCTCGTCCAACACGCGCCCCAGGCTGTCGTGGTCCGGACCGTGGAACAGGGCGGCGTCCAGGTCGTACACGAGCCAGCGCCAACGGCCGTCGTGTCCAAGGGCCGCGCCCGGCTCCAGCTTCTTCGTGCGCAGCCGCCAGAACTTCACGTTGTTCTGCGGCCAGTCCGAGTTGCCCAGGTAGAGCTGCGCGACCTGGTATTCGATGAAGTCCTCCACGTCCATCCGCGCGCGCACCCAGGCGGAGTGCTCCCGCACCGACAGGTCGTGCGTCGCCACGTAGTCGATGAGCTCCTGATAGGGCTGCTCGTCGCCCTCCTCCCCCACGTCCAGGACCCCGGCGTTCTCCAGGATGACCGCCTTCTTCCGGTCCACGCCGTAGTGTGACGCCAGGTAGTACTCGTCCAGGCGCTCGCGCAGCTCGTGCAGGCCCCAGTACTCGCCATTGAGGAACACGAGCGTGGGGCGGCAGGCCTGGATCGCGAGCCGCGTCTCGGCCAGCAGGCCCTGAAGCATGCAGTCACGCAGCTTGGTGACGCCCTGGTCCTGTCCGGACGTGCGCGCGATCAGCCGGGTGAACTCCGTCACCGGGGAGCCGGGGAACACCGGCCCCGCGAACGTCTTCGGGCCATAGTCCTCCTTCGCGTACAGCCGCAGGCTCTTCTGCGGAAACGCCGCGCTGCCAGAACCGTGGATGCGCACGCCCGCGTCCTGGGCGAACACGCGCTGGCCGGAGGTTTCGAACCACTCCACGTGGACGGGGCGCTCCCACTCCTTGCCGTTCTGCATGTAGTTGGCCGCGAGCGGATCATCGGGCCGGGCCTCGGCGGCGAGGCCGGGGACGTAGATGCCCGTCTCCGGGTCGAAGAAGTTCGCCGCGTCGGTGACGAGCGACAGCACCGGCAGCGTGTACGGCGCCCGGCCAATGACGAACGTGCGCGTGCGGGCCGGGCCCACCGGCTCCGCGCCCGCGAACTGCCGGTAGCGCACCACCGCGACCTGGGGCGGCTCCTCCAGCGGCGCGACCCACCGCAGGACTTCCGGGGCATCCAACGGCGTCGTGGGAACGAAGGACCACCGCGCCGGAGGCGTGGAGCGCGCCAGCAGCGCGATGGGGGCCGTGTAGCGCGACGACTCGGGCGTGGGCGTGGAGCCGTCCCGCGTGAAGTACGTCCGCAACCCCTGGGCCGTGGGCAACGCCAGCAGCGTCTCCGGTTGATAGAGCCCGGGCCGCGCGTCGAACGTCAGGTGCTGGAAGTCGACGCGGGCCCGCGCCTCGGCCCCCTGCCTGTCGCGCGCCACCACCTCCAGCGACAGCGCGCGCCGGCCCGGCCACCAGGGCAGGCTCCAACGGCCACTGTCGATGTCGGCATGGCCCAGGAAGCGCCCGTCCTCGTACACCTGCACCCGTGACGGCCCGGCGTCGCTCGCCACCGCGCCGAACAGCCGGTGCGTGTCCGGTTCGTGCCCGTCGATGGTGACGCGAGGCCCAGAGGGCGGTGGAAGCTCGGCCTCATTCAGCCGCCGCTCGGGGGCGGGCTCACAGCCGGCCCCGGCGAGGAGGAGACCCAGGACGAAGGACGCGAAGTGACGGAGACGCATGAGGGTCTCCGTCCTGTAGCAGACAATGCTTTGACCTCACACCGCCCTGTGACACAGCGCGGCGGGAGCCCCCTCCCTCAAGCGGGGGGCGCGGTGGCTTCGAGCAGGCCGTGCTTCTGGAGGAGCGCGGCCAGCGCGGGCGGCGCGAGCATCCAGTCCTCGCGTGTGGGCACCCAGCGCACGGGGGCTCCGGCGGCGGCGAGCCGCGCGTTCACCTCCGCGATCATCGGGACGAAGGTGGGCTGGGGCACGTCCCAGCTCCCCACGCCGGCCTGGACCTCCACGGCGCCGGGCTCCACGCGCACCGCGGGCTGGCCCTGCACCGGCTGGATGACGAACCCCGGCAGGTACGGCTGCATGGCGGCGGACAGGCGCTCCAGCAGCGTCGGGTCCTCGAAGGGGTGGGCGCCCTCCAGGTCGAAGAAGGTGGGCAGCTGCGCCTGGAGCTCGTCGCGCAGCGGGTTGTCCTTGCTGTCGCGCCAGGCGTGCTCGGCCAGGACGCGGGCCTCGTGGGGGATGCGGATCTCCCAGCGCTCCAGCAGCGCGAGCAGCTCCGCCACGCGCTCCACCTCCTCCCAGGGCGGCTCCACGCGCGTGAGCCAGGACACCTCCGACACCGTCTCCCCCCGGCGAAGGCCCGTCACCCGGTCCCCCTTGCGCAGCTGGAAGGGCGGAGCCTGGGTGAACTCCGGATCCGGATAGAGGGCGGTGTGCAGCAACCCCGTCCCCTCTTCCGGGCGCACGCGCGCGAAGCCGTGCTTGGGGTTGATCTCCTCCACGACGAACGTGTCCTGGGCCATGGTCTCTTCTCTAACCGGTGTTCCGCATGCCCGCAGCGATGCCGTTGAGCGCCAGGAGGAGCGGCCGGTCGCACTCCGCGTCCCCGTCCCGCTTGCGCTTGAGCAGCTCCACCTGGAGGAAGGACATGGGGTCCACGTAGGGGTTGCGCAGCGCGATGCTCCGCTGCAGCTGCGGGTTGTTGTCCAGCAGCTTCGCCTCGCCCGTGAGCGACTTCACCGCGCGGCGCGTGCGGGAGTGCTCCTGCTGGATGCGCAGCCACAGGGGCCGCGTGGACGCGGGCGCCAGCTTCGCGTACCGCGCCGCGATGGCCATGTCCGTCTTGGCCAGCACCATGGTCACGTTGTCGATGACCGTGCGGAAGAAGGGCCATTCCTTGTACATGCGCTGCAGGAGCGCCGCGCCCTCCGGCGTGGCCGCGTATTCCTCCAGCGCGCTGCCCACGCCGTACCAGGCCGGGAGGATGGCGCGCGTCTGCGTCCACGCGAAGCTCCAGGGGATGGCGCGCAGCGTGTCCAGCCCGCCCGCCTTGCGCTTGCTGGGGCGCGAGCCGATGGGCAGCGCGGAAATCTCATCCACCGGCGTGCCCTTCATGAAGAACTCCACGAAGCCCGGGTCCTCCCAGACGAGCCCGCGGTACGCCTTGCGGCCGGACTCCGCCAGCGCGTCGAAGGCGGCGCGGAAGGCGGACTCATCCTCCGGGGACGGGCGCGGCTGCGCGTCCAGCGTGTGCAGCAGCACGCCGCCCACCACCAGCTCCAGCGTGCGCTGGGTGAGCTCCGGGCGCGCGTACTTGTGGTCCATCGCCTCGCCCTGTTCGGTGGCCTTGTAGGCGCCGGCCACCGTGCCCGGCGGCAGCGCGAGGATGGCCGTCTGGGCGGGGCCGCCGCCGCGCGCCACCGTCTCCCCTCGGCCGTGGAACAGGCGCAGGGGCACGTCGTTCTCGTCCGCCACCTGCGTGAGCGCCACCTGGGCGCGGTACAGCGCGGCGCTCGCGGCGAGCAGGCCCACCTCCTTGCCGGAGTCGCTGTAGCCCACCATCACCTCCTGCACCCCACGGCCCTTCAGGTGCTGGCGGTACTCCGGATGCGCGAAGAGCTGGCGCAGCACGTCCGGGCCGCCGTCCAGCGCGCCCAGCTGCTCGAAGAGCGGCGCCACGTCCACGGTGGCGCACTGGAGCTTCGGGTCCCAGAGCCCCGCGTGCTTCAGGCACTGGAAGGCCGCCAGCACGTCGTCCGCGGTGGAGGCCATGGAGAGGATGAGCGTGCGGCACACGGACTCGCCGCCCTCGTCCTGGCCCTCGCGCAGCTTCGCCAGCACCTCCAGCAGCCGCTTGCCGCCTTCGGTGGGGGCCGGCCCGCCGTTGAAGGACGCCGCCGCGCTCACCGCGTCCTCCGCGGGGGCGCGCACCTCCAACTCGCCCAGGCCCAGGCCCAGCGCGCGGACGCGCTCGGACATGCGGCGCACCTCGCGCAGGCCCGCGTGCTCCGCGCGCGCCGCGAAGAGCGACCGCTCCAGCACCGCCAGGTCATCCCCCAGGGCCTCCGGCGAACGGTAGGCCTCGGCCCGCAGCGTGGACTCCCGCCCCTGCCGCCGCGCCAGCACGTGCTCCAGCGCCAATGAAAGCCGCTCCTCCATGAAGCGCAGCTTGCGGCGCCAGGGCTCGCCCAGCGTGCGCGGGCCCTGCTGCTTCGCCACGTCCGGCAGCGCCTTCGCGTCCTCCTCCAGCGAGCGCTCCAACTCCTGCGTGGGGCGCGCGTGCCGCTCCGACTGGGACAGCATCCCGCCCAGCAGCTCCACGTCGCGCAGGAGCAACCGCAGGCCCCGGGCGCGGTGCGCGCGCAGCGTGTCCGCGAACACCTCCGGCGTCACCAGCGGGTTGCCGTCCATGTCGCCGCCCACCCACGAGTGCACGCGCACGGGCGTGTCCAGCGCGCCCAGGGGCTCGCCGTAGGCGCGCTCGAAGGCCCAGTCCAGCGCCTCCGGCAGCCGGGCCACCGGCTCCGCCAGCATCTCCTCCACGTACCAGTGGACGTTCTTCACCTCGTCGCCCACGGTGGGGCGCTCGCGGCGCAGCTCGTCCGTCTGCCACAGCGCCGTGATCTCCTCGCGCATGGCGGTGAGGTTCGCGGCGGACTCGCGCGGGGTGAGCGTGCACCGGTCGCGCTCCTCCAACAGCTGCGCCAGCCGGTAGAGCTTCTCCAAGAGCGTGCGGCGCACCGCCTGGGTCGGGTGCGCGGTGAACGTCAGCGTCACCTTCAGCGTCCCCAGCGTTTCACGCACCTTGTCGGCGCTGACGCCCGCGGCCTTCAGCGCCAGCAGCGTCGACTCCAGCGACCCCTTCTGGGGCCGGGTGGAGGTGGGGCTCGCGTGGGCCCGCGCGCGGCGGATGCGGTGGTGCTGCTCCGCCAGATTCACCAGCTGGAAGTAGACGGAGAAGGCGCGCAGCACCGGCTCCACCTGATCCGACGGCAGCCGCCGCAACACCGCCGCCAGCTCCGCCGCCGCGGCGCGTCGTCCGGCCACCGGGCCCCGCCGCCGCTGGATGGCCAGGTGGCGGACCTCCTCCTCCTTGTCGAACAGGGCCTGCCCCTCCTGTTCCACCAACACCTCACCCAACAACCGGCCCAAGAGCCGGACATCCCGCCGCAGCGGGGGATCCACGGGACGTGAACGCGCCATAACGGACCGGAACCGTAGTCCTTTGGCCCCCCACCGCCCCTACCCATTCTCGAATTTTCGACCGCCAGCCGACGGATGACCCACTCCGTCCTTGCAGGAAAAATTCAACCTCCCGGTCTTCCCAAAGAGTCGCGGCTTCCACTAGAAAGTGGGCACTCCCGGACCCCGCCGGGATGTCTGACCTGACCCAAAGGAGTGGCAATGCGGAAAAACCCATCTTGGCTGGCCCTGGGCCTGCTGACGCTCGCGGCGCCGACGGCGTACGCGGAGCGCGCGTGGTACGAGAAGCCGCAACCCGACGTCGCCGCGCCGTCCACCAAGCTGCGCCAAGCGGTTGTCCAGGACATCACGGACGACCTGCCCCACCGTCTGGGTGAGCAGCAGAAGGAGCTCAAGGCGCAGGCGCTGCAGATGCGTCTGGAGGGTCGTGGTCAGCCGGGCCGCGTGCAGAAGCTGGCCAACGGCAAGTTCGTGGAGCTGGAGCTGCAGCGCACGGACCGCATCTTCGTCATCCTGGTGGAGTACGGCACGCAGATCCACCCGGTGTTCGGCAACCCCGCCACCAACCCGGGCGGCAACATCCCCGGCCCGCTGCACAACGCGATTCCGGGCCCGGACCGCACGGTGGACAACACCACCATCTGGCAGCCGGACTACAACCGCGAGCACTTCGAAAAGCTCTACTTCGACACCACGCCCGGCGCGGACTCGGTGGCGAACTTCTACAAGGCCGCGTCCTCCGGCCGCTACACCGTGTCCGGCACGGTGTCCGAGTGGGTGAAGGTGCCGTACAACGCCGCCCGCTACGGCAACAACCTTTGCGGCAGCTCCAGCTGCTCCAACTCCATCTGGCCGCTCGTCAGCGACGCCATCAAGGCGTGGACCAACGCCCAGCTGGCCGCTGGCAAGACGCCCGCGGAGATCAAGGCGTACCTGGACACGTTCGACACGTGGGACCGGTACGACTACGACGGCGACGGCAACTTCGACGAGCCGGACGGCTACATCGACCACTTCCAGATCGTCCACGCCGGCATGGGTGAGGAAGTCGGCGGCGGCGCGCAGGGACCCAACGCCGTGTGGAGCCACCGCTGGTTCGCGTACAGCAACGGCACGAGCGCGGACGGCATCGGCCCCGCGTACAACCAGAACGGCGGCACGCGCTTCGGGACGGGCATCGACAAGTGGGTGGGCGACTACACCATCCAGCCGGAGAACGGCGGTCTGGGTGTGTTCGCGCACGAGTACGGCCACGACCTGGGCCTGCCGGACCACTACGACACGACGAACGCGGCGGACAACGGGACGGGCTTCTGGACCATCATGTCGTCCGGCTCGTACCTGAACGACGGCACCAAGGACATTGGCAGCCGTCCGGGTGACTTCTTCGCCTGGGACAAGCTGCAGCTGGGCTGGCTGGACTACGCCACCACGGATGCGGGCCTGTACTCGTACCACAACCTGGGCCCCGCGGAGGTCACGTCCCAGAACGCGAAGCAGGCGCTCGTGGTGAAGCTGCCCGGCAAGCCCGTGGTGCAGCCCACCACCGCCCCGTTCGAGGGCCAGGGCATGTGGCAGGGCGGCCAGGGCAACAACCTGGACCGCGTGCTCGAGAAGACGGTGAAGCTGCCGAACAAGAAGCCCATCACCTTCTCCTTCCAGACCTGGTTCGACATCGAGGAGGACTGGGACTACGCCTACGTCGCCCTCTCCGTGGACGGTGGCCCGTTCACCAACCTGGCCAGCCCGGTGAGCCGCACCACGAACCCGTGGGGCAACAACCTGGGCAACGGCATCACCGGCACGTCCGGTGGTTGGATTCCCCTGGAGTTCGACCTGTCCGCCTACGCGGGCAAGAGCGTCACGCTGAAGATCCGCTACAAGACGGACGCGGCGGAGTTCAACAAGGGCTTCCTGGTGGACTACGTCCAGCTGTGGGCGAAGAACACCTACGTCTTTGGTGACGACGGTGAGTGGGGCCACAAGTGGTGGGACAAGTCGACGTTCTTCGTGACGGACGGCACCAACACCCTCTACGACAACTACTACCTGGCCGAGTGGCGCCAGTTCCGCGGCTACGACGAGGGTCTGGCCACGGGTCCCTACAACTTCGGCTTCAGCTCGGATGGCCTGGTGGATTGGGCGGAGCGCTACTCGTACAACCCCGGCCTGCTGATCACCTACTGGGACACGTCGCAGTCGAACAACAACGTGTCTCAGCACCCGGGTTCGGGCCGCATCCTGCCCATCGACTCGCGCCCGCAGCCCCTGCAGCGCAGCGACGGCCGCTACTGGTCCGGCCGCGTGCAGACGCACGACGCGACGTTCGGCCTGGAGCCCAGCTTCCCGCTGTCGCTCAAGCCCAACGGCTTCCCGCGCAACGAGTACGCCTCGCAGCCCGCGGTGCCGGTGTTCAACGACACGAACGAGTTCTGGTACGCCACGCAGCCGTACGGCGGCGTGAAGGTTCCGAAGACGGGCACCATCATCGAGGTGCTGTCGACGAACCCGGCCCAGACCGTGATGCAGGTCCAGGTGCGCCCGGTCGAGTAGTCCTCTGACCGTCGTCACCGCTGAGCAGTGAAGGAGGGCCGGTCCCGCTTCGATGCGGGGCCGGCCTTTCGCTTTTCGGGTTGAAGGAATCCGGACACCCGGGGCGCGGCCGTTGATGACGGACGCGCGGGGGACGCTACGGTGCCCGCATGGCCGAGTGCCCCGTGGGCGGTCCCGCGTCCCCTTCCCCTCCTCCCGAGCCGCCCTCCGAGGTCGCGCGAACCGTGGCGCTGGAGTCCGCGGATCCGCTCTCCGTGCTCAACCAGGCGTTCCGCGACGCGTACGCCGCGCGCCGTGAGGCCGTGCTGTCCCGCATGGGGCCCGTCATCGCGCAGATCGACGACGTGCTCATCCTGCGCAAGGACGGCCAGCGCTTCGAGGCGCCCGCGCGCACGCGCCGCTACCACGTGTCCAAGGCCGTCACCCACGTGCCCCTCGCGCTCCACGTCCTGCTCGCCAGCAAGGACGCGCTCGATGAAGAGACGCGCACGCGGCTCACCACGATGCGAAGGCTCATCACCGCCTCGCGTATGAGCCTGGACGGCCGGGGACTTCCGGCAGAAGCCCTGGCGCGGCAGCACCGCCTGCTCGACGCGTCGCTCGCGCTCGTGGACGCCGTGCTGGCCGCGAACCGCGTGACGCAGGCGGAGCTCTCCGCGTTCATCCACGCCCGGGTGCCAGACCTCCTGAAGAACGCCGAGGACGCGGCGAAGGATCAAATCGACACCATGCATGCCTCGGTCGAGGCGTGGAAACGACAGATGACCGCCGAGGAGCGCGGTCAGCTGCGCGCCGTGGTGGCCGCCTCGCACATGTCGCGGCCCGGCAACGTGGCCGCGCAGTACTTCTCCATCACGCTGGGCGACACGTGGGAGGGGCGCTTCCACGAAGAGGATCAACAGCCCGGCAAGCGCGTGCTCACCTCGGAGGCGACGTTCGACGAGCCCGCGGCGTTCGCGCTGCTCGCCACGCACGTGCTGGACGCGAACACGTCACGCGGCATCTTCGGCGAGGAGACGCGCATGGCCAGGGATCTGCTCGCGGACGCGGCCGAGCGCATCCTCGCGGGCATGTTCCAGACATCACCCCAGTCGCCCGGCACGGGCGCGCCGTAGCGGCTCAGGAGCGCGTGAGCGGAAGCTCCACCATGAACGTCGCGCCCTCGCCCAGGCGGCTGTCCAGGGACACGCGCCCGCCCTCGGCCTCCACGATGGTGCGGGTGAGGTAGAGCCCCAAACCCAGGCCGCCATAGTGGCGCTCGGACACCGCGCGGCAGTAGCGCTCGAAGAGGCGGGGCCGCTGCTCCGGCGAGATGCCGATGCCCCCGTCGCGCACCGTGAGCCGCGCCACGGGCCCATCCGCCACGAGCCGCACGGACACCGGTGTACCGGGGCCGTACTTGAGGGCGTTGTCCAGCAGGTGATCCAACACCTGCGCCAGCCGCACCCGGTCGAAGCAGCCGCGCACCGACTCCGGGGCTTCCACCTGGAACTCGCAGTGCTCCAGGACGAACCTGGGCGCGAACGTCGCGGCCACCTCGCGCACCACCTCCGCGACGTCCACCTCCTCGCGCTGCAGGCGGAAGGTGCCGGCGCTGATGCGCGACACGTCCAGCAGGTCATTCATCAGCTCCGTGAGCCGGCGGACCTGGCGGTGCCCCGTCTCCACGTGGGCTTCGATGACCGGCACGAGCGGCGAGTCCGGATGCGACTTCACCGCGCGCGACAGCGCCTGGAGCTTCAGGCTCAGCGGCGTCAGCGGCGTCTTCAGCTCGTGGCTCGCGACAGAGAGGAACTCGTCGCGCAGGCGGATGGCCTCGCGTGCGCCCTGGAGCAGCCGCGCGTTGTCCACCGCGAGCCCGGCCAGGTTCGCCAGCTCCTGGGCGAACCGCAGGTCCTCGTCGCCATACCGGCGGCTGGAGGTGGTGACCAGGAAGGACAGCGCGCCCAGGATGTGGCCCCGGGCCATGATTGGCACGGTGAGCAGCGAACGGATGCCCACCCGCCGCATCGTCTCCAGATGCTCCGCGTCCTGCGCCACGGACTGCATCACCGCGTCCGTGACCTCCGTCGCCAGGGTGGACCGGCCGGTCGCCAGCGCCACCGCGGGAGGATAGACGGGCCGCTCCCGAGGCACCGGCGTCAGCCGCTGCACGGTTGCCGCGAGCGGCGCCTGGGAGGGATCCGCCGACACCACCTGGACGCGCTCGAAGTGGCCGTCCGCGCGCAGCACATCCACGATGCACCAGTCCGCGAGCGCCGACACCGACAGGTTCGCCAGCGACGCCAGCGACTCCTGCGTGGCGGAGGCATCCAGCGACGACGCGAACAACTCACTGGCCCGCGCGAGGAACGCGGCGCGCTCCTCACCCAGGACCTGCGCCTGGATGTCGATGCAGGTGCCCACCCATTCGTGCACGGAGCCATCCGGCCCCAGCACGGGCATGCTCCGCGCGAGCATCCACACGTAAGCCCCGTCCACGCGGCGCAGCCGGTAGCGAGTGGCGAAGGGCTGCGTCCCCGCCCTGGCCCGCTCCCACGCCGCCAGGGCCCCGGCCCGGTCATCCGGGTGCAGGGCGAGGAGCCACCCCTGGTTGCGCATCTGCTCCGCCGTCTGGCCGGTGAAGGCCGTCCACGACGGGGAGATGGGCGCCAGCGCATCCCTGGCGGGGTTCGTCGACCAGGTGACCTGCGCCGCGGTCTCCAGCAGCCGGCGGAGCCGCTCGGTCTCCTGGCGCAGTTGGGCCAGCTCCTCGCGCAGGGCGACCTCGGCGCCGGCGGGAGGCGTGGAGACGCGGCTCGGGTCCAGCAGGGGAGACGTCATCGCGGCGCCTCAGTACACGTTGTACTTGGCGCGAAGCGCTTCGTGCTCCTGCGCGTTGCGCGACGGGTGCAGGACCTTCTGCGCGTCATGCAGGTAGTACCAGTAGTCGCTCTTCACCGGCCGCAGCGCAGCGAGCAGCGAGTCCACCGTGGGCGCGCCAATGGGGCCCGGCGGCAGGCCCGCGCGGGTGCGCGAGTTCCACGGATCCGAGCTGTCCCGCAGCCGCTTGAGGAACGCCTTGCGGTCGTTCCACTCCGCCAGTTCGTAGCGGCTGGTGGCGTCCACGCCCAGCGGGGAGCCCTTGTCCACGCGCTTCCAGAGGATGCCCGCGACGAGCGCGCGCTGGGAGGGCACCGGCTCCTCGCGCTCCAGCATGGAGGCCATCACGACGATGTCGTGCAGCGACCGGCCGCTCTTGCCGATCTCCTCCTTGTGCTCGTCGTAGAAGCGGGCGCGGAAGGTGTCGATCTGCCGCTGGATGAAGGCGTCCACCTTGAAGTTGTCCGCGATGATCCCGTACGTCTCCGGGTAGAGGTAGCCCTCCAGGCTGCGCACAGGCATTGGGAACGGCGCGGTGAAGTTGCTCGTGCGGCTGGCCGCGGCGATGTACTCGCCCGGCTTGATGAGGCCCTGGGCGGCGAGCACCTGGTCGGTGTCGCGCAGGCGCCAGCCTTCAATCATCGCGAAGGGCACGTCCTCCGGCAGCGGCTGGCCTTCCAGGGCGTTGGCCAGCTCCGCCACGGACGCCGTGGGGCTGAGCATGAAGCGGCCCGCCTTCACGTTGAGGCTGCCCCGGCGCCACAGGTGGAAGCGCCACACGGCGGGATTCTCCAGAAAGCCCTGGGACTGGAGCTGCTGGCCCAGCGAGCGCGCGGACGCGCCCTTCTTCACCACGAACTCCTTGGGAGCCGGATCCGCTGCTGCGTGCGGCGCGGTGGTGGCGTTCTGGAAGTGCATGAACACGCCGCCTGCACCCGCGACCGCCAGGACGATGAGCACGAGGAGCGCGACCAGGATCTTCTTCATGGGGCGGCAACCTATCAAAGGCCCTGACGCTTCCAACGAGAACCACCGTGCGCCCGGCCGGGCAGGCGGACGCAAGCGCCCCCTTCTCAACACCCAGCGATGAAGGCGCCCCTCCCCCCGCGCCTCGTCTAGGATGACGCCCTTGTTCGTCGACCCCCGCCGGCTCGAAACCTTCCGCGTCGTCGCCTCGACGGGGCAGATCTCCGCCGCCTCCCGCCTGCTCCACCTGTCACAGCCCGCCGTCACCGCGCAGGTCCGGCAACTGGAGGCGGACTGTGGCCAACCGCTCCTCGTACGCACGGCACGCGGGGTGCGGCTGAACGCGGCGGGGCGTGTGCTCTTCGACTACGCCCAGCGCATCCATGGCCTGCTGGACGAGGCGGCGCTCGCCATCGCGGCCGAGGAAACCCTCACCGGAGAGCTGGCGCTGGCGGCGAGCACCACCGTCGCCAACGCCATCGTGCCCGGCCTGCTGGCGTCGTTCCTGCGCACGCACCGTGAGCTCCAGGTTCGTCTGGAAGTGGGCAATACGCGCGAGGTGCTGACGTGGTTGTCGGAGGGCCGGGTGCCGCTCGGGCTGGTGGAGGGGCACGCGCGGGCGCCCGGCATCCGGCTGGAGCGCTACCTGGATGACGAGCTGGTGCCGGTGGTCTCGTCACAGGGGCCGACGGAGTGGTCGCGGATCCGCACCATGGAAGCACTGAGGGAGGTACCGCTGCTGTGGCGCGAGCAGGGCTCCGGCACACGGGCCGTGCTGGACCGAGCCCTGCGCAAGGCGGGCGTGCGCAAGGGGCCCCGACGCGGAGACCTCCAGTTGGGCAGCACCGAGGCGATCAAACGGGCCGTGTCCCTGGGTATGGGCGTGGCGCTGTTGTCCCGATGGAGCATCGACGGCGAGCTGTCCCTGGACCGGTTCCAGGTGCTGCCCGTGCCAGGGCTGCGCATCCCGCGAGCGTTCTCCTGGGCCCTGCCCGTGGATGATCCGTCCGGAGCCGCGGGCCGCTTTCTGCGCCATGCCCGCGCCACGCCCCCGGTGCTGCTGCCCTGAGCCCGAGGCTCACGCAGCCGCGCCATGCCCGCCACGCCCCCGGTGCTGTTGCCCTGAGCCCGAGGCTCACGCCGCCTGGCCGCCGCCCCCTGCCCGCAACGCCATCGGTGCTGCTGCCCTGAGCCCGAGGCTCACGCCGCCCAGCCCAGCCGCAGCGCGCCCAGGCACAGGCCCGCCATGATCAGCCACAGCGCCACCGCCTGAGCGAGCGGACGAAGGCCCACGGCCCGCAGCGTCTCGCGCGTCAGCCCCGCCCCCAACAGGAACAGCGTCACGACGAGCAGCTGCCGGGCGACGGCCGCCACACCCTGCCCCACCGGCGCGAGCCCCGGGAACACCGTCACGACCGCCGCCGCTCCGAGGAATCCGGCGATGAACCACGGCCGGCGCACCCGGCCCTTCACCTCGTGGCCCTCGCGCCGGCGCCACGCGGCCAGGCCCACCGTCAGCGGGAGGATCCACAGGGCGCGCGCCAGCTTCACGGGCGTGGCCACCGCCAGTGCCTCGGGTCCGTAGCGCAGCGCCGCGCCCACCACGGAGCTGGTGTCGTGAATGGCCATCGCGCACCACAAGCCGAACTGGTGCGGCGTCAGCCCCACCGCATGGCCCACGACGGGGAAGACGAACAGCGCCACGGCGTTGAGCAGGAACACCGTGCCCAGGGCCACGGACGTCTCATGCTCC
Organism: Corallococcus sp. AB018; assembly: GCF_003986945.1. NCBI lineage: Bacteria > Pseudomonadati > Myxococcota > Myxococcia > Myxococcales > Myxococcaceae > Corallococcus > Corallococcus sp. AB018. Next base: position 20,239 of record NZ_RAWR01000154.1, read on the forward strand.
TGGGGCCGCAGCACCGGCACCACCGCCGCGATGGCGCTCCCGCCGCAGATGGCGGTACCCACGCTGATGAGCAGCCCCGTCACGCGAGGAACACCGAGCAGCCGGGCGAGCCCCACCCCCAGCGTCAGGCACACCGCGATGCCCACCACCGTGTAGCCCAGCCCCTCACGCCCCGCCGCGAGCACCGTGCGCAGGTCCATGCCCGCGCCCAGCCCCACCACCGCCAGGGACAACAGCCGGGGCGTCAGCGCCCGCGTCGTCGTGGCGAACGGATTGCCCACGGTCAGCGCCACGCACAGCCCCGCGAGCAGGGCCACGCCGGTGGAGACGGAAGGCAGCAGGCAGAGCGCCGCGCACAGCGGCACCAGGACATGTCCGGCCGTCCAGGTCCGGGGATGGACAACGGGAAGCGGTGGAGGCGTTTCCATGCGCCAGGACATGCGCTGGGCGGCCTCCGGACACCAGATGTCAGAAGCGATAAGGCATCAGTTTTCTGGATGGCTCGCGGAGATGAGCAGGGACAGCTCGTTGGGCGTGAGGATTTCGCAGCCGTCGCGGGTGACGAGCACGGTGTGCTCGAACTGGGCGGACAGGCTGCCGTCCGCGGTCACGACGGTCCACCCGTCCGGCATCATCCGGATGTCCGGCCGCCCCAGGTTCACCATGGGCTCGATGGTGATGACCATCCCCGAGCGCAGCGTGATGCCCGTGCCCGCCTTGCCCACGTGCGGCACGTGCGGCTCCCCATGCATCTGCCTGCCGATGCCGTGGCCCCCGAACTCCTCCACGATGCTGCACCCCTCCGCATTCGCCAGCGCCATCACCGCCGCGCCAATGTCCCCCAACCGCGCGCCGTGCCGCACCACCGACACGCCCGCGTCCCGGCAGCGCCGAGCCACGTCCACGACGTGCTTCGCGTCCGCGGAGACCTCGCCAATCATGAACGTGGCGGACGTGTCGCCGTGGAAGCCGTCCAGGTGCGTCGTCACGTCCACGTTGACGATGTCGCCGGGCTTCAGCACTTCATCCGTGCGCGGGATGCCATGGCACACCACGTGGTTGCGGCTGGTGCACACCGTGGCCGGGAAGCCCTTGTAGCCCAGCTGACTGGGCGTCCCACCCCGCCGCGCCGTGTCCTCGCGAACCCACGCGTCGATGTCCGCCGTCGTCACGCCCGGCTGGAGCCGGGACGCCACGTGCGCCAACGTGCCCGCCGCCGCGCGGCCCGCGAGCCGCAACCGCTCCACTTCACTGCCCTTGAAGAGAGGAATTCCCATGCCGGGCAAGGTGGCACCCGCCCGTCCGGAGCGTCCAATGCTGTTCTGGCATGACGCGGCCTGGGTGCACGGCGCGCACGACTCGCGCTAACCTTCTGCGCGTGAGCATCACGCACCTCCAGTCCTTCGTCGCGGTGGCCGAAGAGGGCCACGTGGGCCGGGCCGCGCTCCGGCTGCACATCACCCAGCCGCCGCTCAGCCGTCACATCCTCGCCCTGGAGGATGAGCTGGGCACGCCCCTCTTCGAGCGCGTCCCCAAAGGCATGCGCCTGCTGCCCACCGGAGAGGCCTTGCTCCACCACGCGCGCCGCATCCTCGCGGAGGTGGAGGTCGCCACCCTCACCGTGCGAGAGGCGGCCGGAGCCTCCAAGCCGCCCCCCGCCTGACGCCTACGACCAGGCGGCCATGCCGCCAATCCGGCGCAGCATCAGGATGGGGCCGTCGTCCATGCGGCGGCCGCGCAGGTCAATCTCACAGTCGATGACCCAGTCCCCATGGCCCTCGGGGTCCATGATGCGCTGCTGGGCCTCCCACTGGCGCGTGCCCGCTTCCTTCAGCTGCGTGTTCGCCGGCTTGCGCGCCTGGGGCGTGAGCACCACCAGCTTGTGCTCCTCGAAGTACGGCGCCATGGCCAGCTCCAGCTTCGGCGCGGTCCACTCGCCCAGCGCGTTGTCCAGCATGCCCAGCGCGTCCAGGTAGCGGCGCTGGCCCAGCGCACGCAACAAACGGTGCAGCTCTTCGCGCACGCGCGCGGCGAAGGCCTTGGGGTCCTCCGTGAGTTCCTTGGGCTTGAGGTCCACCACCGGCTTCACTTCGACGGGGGCCTCCGGGTTGCGCATCCGCTCCCACTCGTCCAGGAGGCTGGAGTCCACCTGACGCAGCGTCGCGCGGAGGTGGTCGAGGATGTCGTCCAGGTCCTCGTTGCGGAACTTCTCCGGCACCGTCTGCACCAGCGACTTGTAGACGTCACCCACGTAGCGCAGCAGCATGCCCTCGCTGCGCTGCAGGCCGTACTCACGCACGTAGTCGTGGAAGGACATGAAGCGCTCGAACATGTCCCGGACAATGGACTTGGGCCGGATGTTCTCCTCGCCCACCCACGGGTGCTTCTTCGCGAAGGCGTTGAAGGTGCCGTAGACGAACTCGCGGTTCGGCTTGGGCCACTCCAGCTTCTCCAGCTCCTCCATGCGGTCGTCGTACTCCACGCCCCGCGCCTTCATCTCCTGGATCTTCTCTCCCTTCAGCTGGTGCAGCTGCGCGTACAGCACCACGTCCGGGTTCTCCAGGATGGACTCCACCAGCGTGACGACGTCCAGCGCGTACGTGTCCAGCGTGGGGTCCAACAGCTCCAGCGTCTCATGCAGGTACAGCGACAGCGTGTGGTTGAGGCTGAAGTCGCGCTGCAGGTCCTCCGACACCTCCACCGTCGCCGAGTGCTTCTCCCACTGCACCACCTTGACGATGCCCGCGTCGCGCAGCGTGCGGAAGTACATCGCCGCGTCCTTCAGGAGCTTCTTCTTCGTGTAGTCGGAGCTGTGCGAGCGCATCACCAGCTGCACCAGCCGCTTGTAGCCGCCGCTGCCTTCCGTCTTGTCGCTCTGGAGCAGGTTGAGCAGCAGGCCGTGGCTCACGTCGAAGCGCGACTCCAGCGGCTCCGGCATCCCGTTCTGGAGCCGCTCGAAGGTGCTCTTGTCGAACTGCACGAACCCCTTCTGCGGCGGCTTCGCCTTGGGCGTCTTCTTCTTGCCCGCGGCCTCCTTCGCCGCCTGGCGGATGTTCTCGATCATGTACTCCGGGGCCTGCGCCACCACGCTGCCCTCGGTGTCGAAGCCCTTGCGGCCCGCGCGGCCGGAGATCTGCTTGAAGTCACGCACGCTCAGCGTCGTCAGCTTCTCGCCGTTGAACTTGAACAGCTGCGTGAAGAGCACCGTGCGGATGGGGATGTTCACGCCCACGCCCAGCGTGTCCGTGCCGCTGATGACCTTGAGCAGGCCCTGCTGCGCCAGCTTCTCCACCAGCAGGCGGTACTTGGGCAGCAGGCCCGCGTGGTGCATGCCGATGCCGTGGCGCAGGAAGCGCTGGAAGTCCTTGCCGTAGGGCGTGTCGAAGGGGGCGTCCAGCAGCGCCTGGCGGATCTCCTCCTTCTCTTCCTTGGTGTTGAAGTCCACGGACATCAAATTCTGCGCCTGCTCGGCCGCGGCCCGCTGCGTGAAGTTCACCAGGTACACGGGGTACTTCCCGCGCGCGATGAGGTCCTGGATGGTCTCGTGCAGCGGCACCTCGCGGTAGTCGAAGTCCAGCGGCACGGGGCGCTCGGAGCTGCGCACCGTGGCCACCTCGCGGCCGGTGAGCTTCTCCAGGCTCTGCTCGATGACGTGCGTGTCGCCCAGCGTGGCGGACATCAGCAGGAACTGCGTCTTGGGCAGCGCCAGCAGCGGAATCTGCCAGGCCACCCCGCGCTCCTTGTCGGAGTAGTAGTGGAACTCGTCCATCACCACCGCGTCCACGCGCGCGGAGGCGTCACGCAGCGCGAGGTTCGAAAGAATCTCCGCCGTGCAGCAGAGGATGGGCGCCTCGCGGTTGATGGACGCGTCGCCCGTCAGCATGCCCACGTTCTCCGGGCCGAAGGCCTTGGAGAGCGCGAAGAACTTCTCGTTCACCAGCGCCTTGATGGGGCACGTGTAGAACGACACCTTGCCCTCGGCCATGGCCTTGAAGTGGAGCGCCATGGCCACCAGCGACTTGCCGGAGCCCGTGGGCGTCTTGAGGAACAGGTGCTTGTCGCTCAAGAGCTCCAGGATGGCCTCCTCCTGGGCGGAGTACAGGCTCAGGCCGTTCGTGGCCACGTAGCCTACGAAGCGGTTGAGGATCTCGTCGGCATCGAGAGGGGGCTCGCCAGGCTTCGGCAGCAAGGCGGCGAGCGGGGCGCGGGTGTCGGCGGAGGCACTCATCGGGCCCGACTCTAGGAGGTGCCGCCCCATCCCCGTGAAAAATCGCGCGTTCCCGGGCCGACACTCGCACCCGGAGAGGCCCCCTGCCTGCCCGGCCTGTGCACCCGGGCACAGTGGCAACGGCTGGGACGCGCATGGCCATCGACGGAGGGCCTCCCCATCCTGCCCCCGCGACATTCATGGGGGGTTGGACATGCGGACAGCGAAATTCTGGATGGGGACACTGCTGGCGGGCGCGCTGGCGCTGGGCTACGGCTGCGGAAGCGAGGCGAACAAGGATCCGACACCGCAGGACGCACCGCAGCAGCAGTATCCGGACGCGGGCACCGACGCGGGCGTGCTCCTGACGCTCACCGACGCGCAGATCGCCCGCGTCCTGCAGGTGGCCAACGAGGGCGAAGTGATGCTGGGCCAGTACGCCGCGCCGCTCGCCACCGAGCAGGCCGTGATCGACTTCAACAACCAGATGGTGACGGAGCACACCGCCGTGAAACAACGGCTGGACGCGGTGCTCGCGGCCGAAGGCATCACGCCCGAGGACTCCGCGCTGAGCCTCCAATTGCAGACACAGGTCCAGCAGATCATGCAGATCCTCGCCGGTCCGAACGCACCGGCCGCGGGCGCCGCGCTCGACCAGGCGCTGATCAGCGCGCAGCTCGGCGTGCACACGCAAGTCGGCTTCCTCTCCGACAGCCTGCTGTCGACCCAGATCACCAACCCGGCCCTGGCGCAGGAGGCGCTCACCGAGCGGCAGGGCGTGCAGCAGCACATCAACACCGCCGCGGACATCCAGTCGAACCTGGTGCTCCCACCCGTCACGCCTTAGTAGGAGCGCTTTCCGTCGCTGGATAAAAATACAGCTCGGGCTCTCAGAACCTGAGAGCCCGAGCCTGCTCATACGACCCATGGGGGAGGATTCGACCCAGGTGCTTTCCAATCGTGTCGGACCGGTTTAGTAGGAATTTGGACCGCCGATGCAAAAGCCAACCGAACCGACCTCCGCGCAGAGCGAGCCGTTGACGACAGGACGGGTCCTGCGCTCCACGTATGAGATTGGCACCGTGCTGGGCAAGGGCGGCATGGGTGCGGTGTTCCTCGCGCGCCACCTGCGCCTGCCGGGCAAGCAGGTCGCCATCAAGGTGCTGCACGGCGCGGAGGAGGTGTCGGAAGAGGTGGCGCTGCGCTTCCGGCGCGAGGCGGAGATCGCCTCCCGGCTGGGGCACCCGAACATCGTGGAGGTGCTGGACTTCGACACCCTGGAGGACGGCACGCCCTTCATGGTGATGGAGTACCTGCGCGGTGAGGGCCTGTCGCGCCGGCTGCGCAAGCAGAAGAAGTTGCCGCTGGAGGAGGTCTTCTCCATCACGCGGCAGATGGGCGCGGCGTTGCAGGCGGCGCACCGCGCGGGCGTGGTGCACCGCGACCTGAAGCCGGGCAACGTGTTCCTCGTGCCCACGGAAGCGGGCGGCGTCGTGGGCGAGCGCGTGAAGCTGCTCGACTTCGGCATCTCCAAGCTCGTGGACTCGCGCACGCTGATGACGCTGGACTCCGTGCTGATGGGGACGCCGCAGTACATGGCCCCTGAGCAGGCCATGGGCCACAACAGCAACGTGGACGCGCGCACGGACCTCTTCGCGTTCGGCTGCATCGTCTACGAGATGATCGCGGGCCGGCCGCCCTACTCGGGCGACAACGTCGCGGAGCTCATCTACCAGATCGTCCACCTGGAGCCCCCGCCGCTCCTGTCGCTTGCGCCCGAGACGCCGCCGCACGTGGTGACGGCCATCTCCCGCGCGATGGCGAAGAAGCCAGACGACCGCTACCCGGACGTGGGCTCGTTCATCCTGGACCTGACGGGCAGCCCGCTCCAGACGCTCGCGGAAGTGAAGCCGGAGCAGCGCTCGCGTCCCGCCAATCCCACGGCCCCGCCGTCGGTGCCGCGTCCGCCGGACCGCGAGGAGCACATCCCCACGGTGGGCATGCGCCCCCACGCCGGCCACGACACGTCGTCCCCTGCCCCTTCCGCGGGACCTCAGACGGAGTCCCTGGC
>NZ_RAWR01000155.1:0-26453 GCF_003986945.1 Corallococcus sp. AB018
GAGGCTGGGGGCCGGGGCTGGTGGCGACGGCGCTCTCGCTGGTGACGGTGGACTACTTCTTCCTGTCACCGCTGGGGGACTGGGTCACCCACCCCGGCAACCTCATCGCGCTGGCCTTCTTCCTGGCGCTCTCGCTGTTCGTGACGCTGCTCAACGTGCGCCTGCGCCGCGCCAACGCGGAGCGCGCGGACCTGCTGGAGCGAGAGCGCGCCTCCCGCGCCGCCGCCGAGTACGAACGCGCGCGTCTGCACGAACTGTTCATGCGCGCGCCCGCGCACCTGGTCATCTTCCGCGGGCCCCAACACGTCTTCGAGCTGTCCAACCCCCTCAACTCCGCGATGCTGGGCAACCCGCCACGGCTGTTGGGCCTGCCCGCGCGCGAGGTGGGACCGAAGGAGGAGGCGGAGCGCGTGGCCCGGATCCTCGACCACGTCTACGCGACGGGCGACCCCTTCGAGGGCCGGGAGGTGTCCCTCAAGCTGCCACAGCCGGATGGCACCCTCCGGGAGTTCATCTTCGACGTCACCTACACGCCCACGCACGACACGCACGGGCAGGTGGACGGCATCGCGGGCTTCGGCTTCGACGTGACGGACCTGGTGCGCGCCCGCGCCCGGGCGGAGCGGCTGGCGCGCGAGCTGTCGCACAACGAGGAGCACCTGCGCCTGCTGGCGGGGGCCAGCTCCTTCCTGGCCACGTCACTGGACTACAATGCCACGCTGCGCAACGTGGTGCGCCTGGCGGTCCCCACGCTGGCGGACTGGTGCCTCATCGACAGCGCGCTGGAGGACGGCACCTTCCAGCGCATGGAGGTGGAGCACGCGGCCACGGAGCCGGAGTCGCTCGCGGAACCGCTGCGGTCCCGCACGACGTACGTATCGGGCCTCCCCAAGATGGCCGGCCCCGGGTCGATTCATCACGGGCAGCCCTTCTTCATCGAGAACTTCACCGACGACCTCCTCCCGCGGTTCACGAATGACCCTGAGCGCATCGCGCTGCTCCGGGAGCTGCGCGTCCGCTCGCTGGTGGTGGTGCCGCTGGTGGCCGGGGAGCGTTTGCTGGGGTTGCTCAGCTTCGTCACCACGCACCGCTCCGGCCGGAGCTATACGGCCGCGGACCTGCCCTTCCTCCAGGAGCTGGCCAACCGCGCCGCGCTCTCCATGGAGAACGCGAGGCTGTACCGCGAGGCGCGCGAGGCGGTGCGCCTGCGCGACGAGTTCCTGTCCATCGCGAGCCACGAGCTGAAGACGCCGCTCACGCCGCTCAACCTCAAGCTCCAGGCGCTGCGGCGCGAGATGGAGCGCCACCCGGGTCCGGTGCCGCGCGAGCTGGTGGAGCGCTACCTGGACGTGGGCTCGCGGCAGATGAAGAAGCTGGCGGAGCTGGTGAACGACCTGCTGGACGTGTCGCGCATCGCGGCCGGGCGGCTGTCGCTGGAGTGCGTGCCCATGGACCTGGTGGAGCTGGTGCGCGACGTGGTGGCCGCCTACGAGGGCCCCGCCACGCGCTCCGGCTCCGTGCTCCAGTTGGAGTGCGCGGACGCCATGACGATGGGCGTCTGGGACCGGCCGCGGCTGGAGCAGGTGGTGGTGAACCTGGTGGACAACGCCATCAAGTACGGCCAGGGGCGCCCCATCCAGGTCCGCCTGGAGACGCGCGACGGCAAGGCGGCGCTGACGGTGCGGGACCAGGGCATCGGCATCTCGGAGGAGTCCCTGCCGCGCCTCTTCGGCCGCTTCGAGCGCGCGGTGAGCGACCGGCACTACGGGGGCCTGGGCCTGGGCCTCTACATCACCCGCACGCTGGTGGAGGCCATGGGCGGCACGGTGCGAGTGGAGAGCCGCCTGGGTCAGGGCTCCGTCTTCACGGTGGAGCTGCCCCTGCTGCCCGCATTGTCGCCGGACGCGGGAGCGCCGGCGCCCTGATCAGGAAGCGGCGCGAGCACGCGGCAGCTGCGCGTGGGGTTCCCAAGGGCCGCTGGAGCCCAGGCAGTGGCGGCAGGTGGCGAGCGGCGTGTCCCGCTCCAGGTACGCCAGCAGGCGCGTGAGCAGGTCCGGGTCATCCAGCGGAACGCCATCGTGTTCGACGAGCGCGGGCAGGTGCGGATGCTCCGCGGCGAAGACGGTGGCGACGTGGGGCGGCCGGGTGCAGGTGAAGAAGCGGCCCTGGTGGACCAGGTGGCAGCGCTGCTTGAGCCAGCACGTGTCGAAGACGTCCCGCACCTCCGCGTCGGACGTGAGCGGCGCGTCCGGGGTGATGCGCTGGAAGCGGTCGATGGCCTTCACCGTGAGGTGGACGCCGTGCCGGTCGCAGCGCTCTGTGATTCGGGCGATGGAGCGTTCGGGCAGGGGCGCGGACGTGTAGAACGACAGCGTCATCCGGTCGAGCCGTTCGTACACGGCGTCGGGAGCGCTCTGCGCGAGGAAGCCGTTGGTGGTGACGGACACCTGTTCGGTGAGCCCGGAGGCGCGCACCACGTCCAGCACGGCGGGCAGGTCCGGATGGAGGAAGGGCTCACCGCCGGTGAGCTTGAAGACGTTGGGCTTGAGCACGCGCGCGAGGCGGCGCAGGTCCTCGGCCAGCGCCTGCGGGGACACGGCCCACGCGGGCAGGTGCGGCGACAGCGGGCAGCACTGAGCGCAACGCAGGTTGCAGTGCGTGGTGACGTGCGTCTCCAGGGACCAGGTGAGGACGCGGCTGTCGTGAAGCTCGTAGCGCACGGCGCGGGAGTCTAACCGACACACCCACCGCCCTGGGGGCCCGTATCCCTCCATGAAGTCCCAGGGGTACAGGTGCGCCCATGGCGCCGCCCGAGCAATTCGAGTCCTCGAAGCTCCGCACTCTCGACGTCCTCCTCCGTGAAGGCTTCGACCGGGTCTCCCTGGAGAAGCTCGTGGCCGCGCTCGTCGGAGCGGAGCCGTGGATCATCCGCCCGGTGCCGTTCGAGCCCACCGGCCGAGCGTTCGACCTCCTCCCTCCTGGCAGCGTCGAGCCGGGACAAGCTTGGGAGCTGGCGCGCCGTCTCCAGACAGACCCGAGCGTGGAGGATGCGGATCCAGCATTCGAGGCGGTCTACGCGGAACAAACCGCCGTCACGGACACGGCGCCCACGCTGCTCAAGGCACAGCCGGCGGAGGCTGGCCCCGGGACGCTCAACGAGAACGATTGCGACTGGAGCCCGCGCTTCGTGAAGGCAGGCGAGGCGTGGCAGCTGGCCGGCGGCACGAGCCAGGGCGAGGGCATCCTCATCGGCCATCCGGACAGCGGCTACCTGCCCAGCTCCGAGCTGGGACCGAACTTCACGCCGAGCCTGGGCTGGGACTTCATCGACGATGACCCCACGACGGAGAATCCCGGCGGAGGCCACGGGCTGGGCACCGCGAGCGTCATGTCGAGTCCCTACAACGACCCGAGCGCGGACGGACCGAAGCTGTTCGTGGATGGAGTCGCGCCGAAGGCAGAGGTCATCCCGCTGCGCGTCGCGAAGCCCACGCTCTTCGTCCCCTCGCCCGTGCTGTTCAACGTGGGCGTCGACCGGCTGCGCGACTCCATCGGGTTCGCCATCCAGCGGCGGGTCCATGTCATCAGCATCAGCCTCGGGTGGCTGCCCAACGCGGGGCTGCACCGGATCATCCAGCAGGCGGTGCGCGAGAACATCATCGTCATCGCCGCCGCAGGCAACTACACGGGCCCCATCGTCGTCTGGCCGGGCGCGTATGACGAAGTCGTCACGATGGCCGCGTGCAACGCGAGCGCGCAGCCCTGGGCCTTCTCTGCCTGGGGCAAGGCGGTCGACGCCACCGGTCCGGGCGAGAACGTCTGGGTGGCGCAGCCCGCCGACAAGGTCGGTCAGAGCAGCGGCACCTCGTATGCGACGGCCACCGTCGCGGGAATCGCCGCGCTCTGGTTGGCGCACCATGGCCGGGACAACCTGCTCGCGAAGTATCAGGGAGGGCCAGCGCTCTCGCAGGTCTTCCGCCATGTGCTCCGCGCCACCTGTGACAGCTGGCCTCAGAGCCAGCTCGCGTGGGGCGCCGGCCTCGTCAACGCGAAGGCGTGCCTCGAAGCCCCGCTCCCGGACGTGACGGAGCTGGAGTCGTTCACCGCGAGGGCACTCCTCCATGAGTCCTCGGACACCGTGGCATCGACCTTCAGCGGCCTCCCGCAAGCCGACGTCCTGAGAGGCCTTGCGACCACGCTCGGGGTCGATGAACAGAAGGCGGCGCGGCTCGACTCGGAATTCGGGCGTGAGCTGCGCTTCTGGGCGCTCACCCATGCTCCCTTCCGGCACGCGCTCCAGGAAGGAGCAGGCAGGGACCGTCAGGCGCTCAGGGCGAAGGCCCAGGTCGTCCTGCCCCCCTTCTCACCGAGCCTGCGGGCCGCGATCCGCTGAACGTTCACCGGCCTTCACAGAACGCCAGCACCTGGGCGAACGGCCACTCCGCAAGGGTGCCGAAGAGCTTGTGACCGCTGAGCTTCGCCTTGGAGAGCGCGGGGCTGCTCAGACCACAGAGGAAGCGGGCGGCCTGCCTGGGATGGCCCAGCGCCTCCGGGTGCTTCGCGACGAGCGACCGGAACGTGGCCGCGTCCAGCTGTTCGCGCAGGTCCGGCCGCGGGTGCGGCGGCGGCAGCACGCGCGCCACGCCCGTGCGGCAGTAGGTGCAGTGGCCGCACGGTGCTTCACGCTGCTCACCGAAGTGGGCCACCAGCGCATTGCTCTGGCAACCATCGTGCGTGACGAGCCGGAGCACGTCGCGCACTCGCGACACCTCCTGGACCTCTCGCTTCTGGAAGCGCTCCTGCAACAGGGCCACGAGCGCCTTCGCGTCCTCGCGCTCGCGCAGCCGCGTGAAGCGCTGACGCGGTTCGGCCACCTGCACCTCCGCGTAGCCCTGCTCCTGGAAGTAGTCGATCGCCTTCACCACGCGGTCTCGCGGCTGGTCCAACGCCTTCGCGATTTCGGCGGGGTCGAACGTGTACCAGGTGCGCCCCTTCTTCGCGTGCGCGAACAGTTCCTTCACGAAGCGCGCGCGCTCCCCCTGGAACCTACCCACGAGCGCGTCCACCGAGCCCGCCGGCTGCACCTTGTAGCCCGCGTAGAACGGCGTGCCCTGGCGCAGCACGCCCTCCAACTCCAGGTACGTCAGCGCCGTGCGCAACACCAGGGGCCGCAGGTCGTGGCGGTTGCCCAGCGCATACATGTCCAGATGCAGCTCCGGCCCCGAGGACAACAGCTCCTTCACCAGCGCCGTCAGCGCCTCCGGTAGCGGCGTGTCTCCGAGCGCGAAGTTCTCCAGCGTGGGCACGTCGTCCGGGCACGCGAGCAACTCCACGACGGATGAGTTGCCATCACGGCCCGCGCGGCCGATCTCCTGGCTGTAGCTCTCCAGGCCCTTGGGCAGGTTGTAGTGATACACGGCGCGCACGTCCGCCTTGTCGATGCCCATCCCGAACGCGATGGTCGCCACGACGATGCCCTTCGAGGAGTGGGTCCACGCGTCCTGCACCCGCTCGCGATCCTCGGACTCCAGGCCCGCGTGGTAGGCGCTGGCGGGCAGGCCCTCCGCGCTCAAGAGCGCCGCCACACGCTCCGCGGTCTTCTGCAGCGTGACGTAGACGATGGTGGTGCCGGGCGGGCGCGACTTGAGCCGCTCCACCAGCAGGGCATCGCGCGCCTCCAGGCCCGTGGGCGTGGTCTCCAGCGTGAGGTTGTTCCGGTAGAAGCCGGTGACGACCGCTTGTGACTCCGGGATGCCGAAGCCCTCGCAGATGTCATGCACCACCTGCGGCGTGGCCGTGGCGGTGAGCGCCAGGATGCGCTCGGCCTGGAGCGTGCGGGCCGCCTGCGCGAGCTTGAGGTAGTCCGGCCGGAAGTTGTGACCCCACTCGGAGACGCAGTGCGCTTCGTCCACCGCGAAGAGGGAGATGGGGAGTTCGCTCAAGAGCCCCATGAAGCGCTCGTTGTTGAAGCGCTCGGGGGCCACGTAGAGGAGCTTCAGCGTTCCGTCGCGCAGGGACTCCGTTACTTCGCGCGACTCCTCCAGCGACAGGGAGGAGTCCAACCGCGCGGCGCGGATGCCTCGCCGCTCCAGCGCGTCGATCTGATCCTTCATCAACGCGATGAGCGGTGACACCACCACCGTGAGCCCTTCGAGCAGCAGCGCGGGGAGCTGGTAGCACAGCGACTTGCCGCCGCCCGTGGGGAACACCGCGAGCGCGGAGCCGTGGGGCTTGAGCAGCTCCGTGAGCACCTCGCGCTGTCCGGGCCGGAAGGACTCCAGCCCGAAGCGCTCCCGCAACACGACGTCCACCGCATCCGTCCTCATGTCCCGCCCTTCCCTGTTCGCGCTGTCCAGGAGGGTTATCTCACCCTCCCTGACTTTCCGCTGGCGACTCCCAGATCCCTATGATGCGGACCGCATGCCGACCCGACCGCCCAAGGTGCCTCCCGCGCGTGGCCTGTCTCCCCGCGCGATGAGCGACCTGCTGTTCCATGCCCGTGCGTCCAACGCGGACCTGCTGCCGGACACTGAGCCCATCGGCGTGGCGCTGCCGCGAGTCATCCGGGAGGCGGAGGCACGGGATGAGGACGGGCTCGCGGCGCGGCTGCTGGCCGCCTGGTCCGACACCGTGCGGGCGCATGTCGAAGCGGGCACGCACGAGGTGAGCCTGAGCGGCGGGGTGGACAGCGCGGCCTTGTGCGCGATGGCCGCGCGGCATGCACCAGGAAAGGTGCGCGCGTGGACGATGGACGTGCACTTCGCGGACGCGGTGGAGCGGAGCAACGCGCGGCGGATGGCGAAGGTGACGGGCGCGGAGCTGGTGGACGTGCTCATCCCGGACTCCGTGCTCCCGGACCTGTTCGAGCACGCGGTCCTCGCCAACCAGACGGTCATCCTCAACGCCCGGGCCGTGGCCAGCTACGTGTTCTATCTGGAGGCCCGGCGGCAGGGCGCGGGCCCGGCCCTCCTGAGCGGCGCGGGGGCGGACGAAGTGCTCCAGGGCACCCCGGGCGCGCTCGCCTCCGCGAAGGCCCGCGTGGATGAAGACCGGATGCTGGCCCTGCGGGCCCTGAAACTCGAAGCCCTGCCGGTTGTGGACAACTTGCGGACGCCGTTCCGAGCCAGCTCGCGCGATCATGCAGGGTCCCCCGGAGTGGCACGGGGGGCTGTGGACAACTCGGGGAGGCCCCTGGGCAGGGCTCCGCGTGGCGATCAGGAATCAAAGCCATCCACGGGGCATTTCCCCTCTGGAAACGGCGCTTCCGATCAAGCCGTGGGACGCCGTGAAGACTCCACACCTGTGGACAACTTGAGGACTGTTTCCGAGCGCCTGAACAGCGATCACGCGTCGCGCGGCCCCCCTGTGGACAACCTGGGGACCGTGCTCGCCTCGCTGCCCGCGCCGTGGGAGCTGCCCTCGCAAGAGGCGCTCCCCTCCGAGGAGCTGCGGTACGCGAAGTGGGTGCTGGCCGAGCTCATCCTCCCGCCCGAGCTGCGGGGCGCCCGGGCCCATGGGCTCACGGTCCGCACGCCGTACCTGGACGAAGGCTTCGCGCGGGTGGCGCTGGCCCTGCCGGAGTCCGTGCTGCAGAGGGACGGGTTCGGCAAGTGGCTGTTCCGGCACGCGGTGCGGTCCCTGGTGCCGGACGAGGTCCGCCTCGCGCGCAAGACGCCCCGGTATGGGCATACCGCCCTCTCCAGTCCGGTGCGGTCACGCTGGCTGGAGCTGTATCGCGCCTGGCTCTCTCCCGATCGGCTGTACTCCCTCGAGGTCATCGATACGCAAGCGATGCTGGGCTTGATGACTCGCTACATCCGCATGTCCCCCGATGACGCGCAGGCCGGACCGATGGATCGGTTGTTGATGCGCCTCATGTCCCTGGTCATGCTCCAGGCCCACACCAAGGCGCCCCCCTGAATGTCCCGAGTCCTCATCGCCACCTCGCCCGAAAAGGGCCACCTCAACCCGATGGTCGGCGTGGCCCAGTGGCTACGCCGCCTGGGGCACACCGTCGGCTGGCTGTGCATCCCCGAACCCGCGCCGCAGCTCGAATCCCTGGGCGTGGAGGTGCTGCGCCTGCCGCACGCCGAAGCCACGACGCCGGGCATCGAGACGGGAGGCGAAGCGCTGGCGAAGCTGGTGCTCGATGACGTGGCGCTGGGGAAGTGGATCCGGGGCCTGTTGCTGGATTCGGTCCCCTCGATGCTGGAACCCGTGCGCGAAGTGGTGCGCGCCTTCCGTCCCGACGTGATGGCGCTGGACGGGATGCAGTACGCGGCGGTGCTCGCGGCGCACACGGAAGGGATTCCCTGGGCAGGCGTGTCCTCCGCGCTGACGCTGCTGGAGCCAAGGCCGGAGATTCCCCTGCTGCGCAACGTGCGGGCGCTGAAGGACGACCGTCAGGCCCTGTTCCGCCGTCACGGCTTCGACGCTCGCTTCCGCACCTGCGAGTGCCTGTCGCCCCGGCTCAACATCATCTTCGCCACCGAGGCCTTCCTGGGCCCGGACGCGGGAGTGCCCCCGGACACGCTGCTGGTGGGTCCGTCCATTCCGCCGGAGCCACGGGGCGACGAGATGCCCTTCCCCTGGGAGCGGCTGGGCGAAAAGCCGGTGCTGTACGTGTCCTTCGGCAGCCAGATTTCGTATCAGCCGGAGCTGTTCCGGCTCATCGCTGAGGCCGCGAAGCCCTTCGGCGTGACGCTGGTGTTGTGCGCGGGCGAGCTGGCGGACACGGACTTCCCGAGCACGCTGCCCGGTGACGTGGTGGCGGTGCGCTACACGCCGCAGCGGCAGGTGCTGGAGCGCGCGGCGGCGTTCATCTCCCACGGCGGCGCCAACTCCGTGATGGAGGCGATGACGGCGGGAGTGCCGATGCTGCTGCTGCCGGTGTGCAACGACCAGCCCGTGCAGGCGCACTTCCTGGAGAAGGCCGGAGCAGGGCTCGCGAGGGACCCGAAGACCCTCACGGTGGAGTCGTGCCGCGAAGCCATCGCGCAATTGCTGGCACCGAAGTCGCCGATGCGCGACCGCGTGGAGGAGATCTCCCGTTCCTACCGCGCGCATGATGGGGCGAAGACCGCCGCTGAACGCATCGCCGGGCTCGTGGCATGAGCGCCTCCAGGTGGAGTCCTCGCCGGCATCCCCCTGAAGGAATCACACCGCTGGAGGTGTGGAACCTGCCCGTGTTCGGGCGCGAGCTGTGGGAGCTGCTGGGCTCCCCGTGGGTGGAGGACGACCGGCGTGCGGGAGTTCCCGGAGCCAAACTCGCGGCCCGCGTGATGCTTCCGCTGGCGGAAGCGCTCTCGCTGCTGGTGAAGAAGCACGCGCCGGATGCGGCGTACCTGAGTGGAGGTCTGGCGGAGCTGGACGGCTTTCCTGCCGCGTTGAGGGAGGCCACGGCGTCGCTGCGCCGACCGGTGCACATCGCGCTGTCACCGCGCTTCGCCCCCGTGCGCGCGGGGCTGCGCATGCTGGAAGCCAAGGGTGCGCGAAGTCCGCTCTGCGTGGACGTGGGCCAGACGAGCATCAAGCTCGCGCGTCCAGGAGCCACTCGTGTCGTTGAACGGAACCTCACCAACTTGCCCCCGCTGTTCATCGGTCAGCCGCGTCCCGCGGACGGCCATCACATCCGGGACACGGTGGCGTTCATCTCGGGAGCGCTGCGGACGTTCCTCGCGGAGGACTCGCGCGAGCCTCCGGATGCGCTGTGTCTGGCATTGCCGTGTCCGCTGGATGAGGCCCTGATGCCCGGAGGCTGCACCTACGGCTTCGAGGGCACGGCCTCCCTGGTCCCGGACATCCTCGCCCAGGCGGGCCTGCCGGACACGGGAGGCAATGTGCTCGTTCTCAACGATGCGGAGCTGGCGGCCGAATCCGCGCGGCGGGCTCCGCAGGTGAAGGGACGCCGCGTGCTGTGCCTGTCCCTGGGCTTCGGCCCGGGGGGAGCCCTGCTCGAACGGGGCTGAGCCTGGTAACCTGGTCGTGGACCGTGCCCACGCCCTCCGACAACGACCAGGCCATCCGACTGGCGGCCTTCAATGCCTTGCAGGCGTTGGTGGAGCGGCACGGTGAAGTGCTGCCGTGGGAAATCATCGCGGAGGGCTTCCAGCTCCACGGCGAGCAGCACCTGTTCGCCAACCGGACGCGCGGCATCTTCTGGCCCCGGCAGATGCAGGAGACGGCGCTGTCCATCAAGACCACCGTGCCGCGCGGAAGCCGCGTCGCCCGGTACGACGATGACAACATCGCCTCGGACGGAGCCTTCCTCTACAAGTTCCAGGGCACGGACGCGGAGGCGCGAGACAACCGTCGGCTCCTGCGCGCGCAGCAACTGGACGCACCGCTCATCTACTTCTACGGCATCGAGCCCGGTTTCTACCGGCCCCTGTGGCCCGTCTACATCTCCGACGTGGACCGCGCCTCGCACTCCTTCCACGTCGTGGTGTCCGAGCCTGAAACCGTGAAGCAACTCCAGCCTCAGCGCTATGTGGCGGACGCGAAGCTGCTACCCCTGGAACGGAGATACACGACGGTGCAGGCCAAGAAGCGACTGCATCAGGCAGCCTTCCGTCAGCATGTCCTGAACGCCTACGAACACCGCTGCGCGGTCTGCGCGTTTCCTCGCATGGAGTTGCTGGACGGCGCACACATCCTTCCGGACCGCGACGAGCGAGGCCACGCGGAAGTCCCCAACGGGCTTGCGCTCTGTCGGCTCCACCACGGCGCCTTCGACACGAACCTGATGGGCTTCCGACCCGACGGCGTCATCGAGCTGGCGCCCAGCCTGCTCGCCACCCGGGACGGCCCCACGCTGGAGCACGCGCTGAAGGGCTTCGTGGGCAAGACGCTCCAACTGCCGCGCGCGAAGGAACTGCGCCCCAAGAAGCTCTATCTGGAAGAGCGCTACGAGCGCTTCCGCAAGGTGAGCTGAATCACCCTGCCCGAAGCACCAGGGTCCTGACTGGAAGGAGAGGCTCCCTGCCTGAATGGGTAGGTCGCCGTCCTGCCCGGTCCGCCGATGTGGCGCGATTTCGAGCCCTTTAGTTTCAGGCTCGAAAGGAACACGCCATGTCCACCGACACCCTCCAGTCCCTCTCGCAGTCCATCTCCGCCGTCGTCGAACGCATCGCTCCCTCCCTCGTCCGCGTCGAGGCCCGCCGTCGCCGGGGTGCCAGCGGCGTCATCTGGGACGCCGACGGTCACATCCTCACCACCAGCCACGCCGTTGAGCACGAGGGCTCCATCCAGGTGGGCCTCGCGGACGGCCGCTCGGTGTCCGCCGAGCTTGTCGGCCGCGACCCGAGCACCGACCTCGCGCTCCTCAAGGCCGACGCCAGTGGACTCACCGCGCTCGCGCCCGCGCCGCTCGATGACGTGAAGGTGGGCAACATCGTCCTGGCCATCGGCCGGCCGGGACGCACGGCGCGGGCCACGCTGGGCATCGTCAGCGCGTTCGGCGGCGACTGGCGCACGCACGCGGGCGGCCAGGTGGACCGCTACCTGGAGACCGACGCGGACCTGCCTCCGGGCTTCTCCGGCGGCGCGCTGGTGGACGCGCAGGGCCGCTTCCTGGGCATCCCCACGGCGGCCTTCTCCCGCACCGCCGCGGTCGTGATCCCCGGCGGCACGCTGACGCGCGTGGCGAACTCCCTGCGTGAACACGGCGGGATCCGCCGCGGCTACCTGGGCGTGGGCGCCTACCCGGTGCGCCTGCCGCGTGAAATCGAAGGCACGAAGGCGGGCCTCATCCTGCTCTCCGTGGATCCGGACGGGCCCGCGCAGAAGGCCGGGCTGGTGCTGGGCGACGTGCTGGTGAGCCTGGGCGGCCAGACGCTGCACGGCGTGGAGGACCTGCTGGGCTACCTGGGCGACGAGAAGGTGGGCGCGTCCATCCAGGCGAAGGTGTTGCGCGCGGGCGAACTGCGCGAGGTGCCCATCACCGTGGGCAAGCGTTCTTGAAAGGAGCCGGCGATGAAACTATTGCAGCAACTCTCGGATGACCTGGAAGGACTCGTGGCCGGCGCGGCTCCGGCGGTGGTGGGCGTGGAGCACGCGCGCGGCCACGGCACCGGCCTGTTCCTCACACCGGATGGTTACGTGCTCACCAACCGGCACGTGGTGATGCGCACGCCCAAGCGCCTCACCGTGCAGCTCCACAACGGCGAGGAGCGCCGGGCCACGCTGGTGGGCGGGGATGCACCCACGGACCTCGCGGTGGTGCGTGCGGAAGGCGATGACTTCCCCACGCTGCCGCTCGCGGATCCGGAGACGGTGCGGGTAGGGCAGCTGGTGATGGCCATTGGCAATCCCTTCCGCCTGGAGCAGTCGGTGTCGCTGGGCGTGGTGAGCGCCATCAACCGCAGCATCACGCTGCCCGACGGCGTCATCCTGGAGGGGATGCTCCAGACGGACGCAGCCATCAACCCGGGCAACTCCGGCGGGCCGTTGCTCGACACGCGAGGGCGCGTGGTGGGGCTCAACACGTTGGTGCTGCCGTTCGCACAGGGGATTGGTTTCGCGGTGAGCGCCACCACGGCGGCCTGGGTCGCGAGCCTGCTCATCCAGCGCGGCCGGGTGGACCGGAAGTTCCTGGGCATCGCCGCCACGGCGGTGAACCTGGAGCCCGCGCTCGCGAAGGACACCGGCCAGCCGCGAGCCGTGCGCGTGTTGAAGGTGCAGGAGGGCACGCCCGCGGACGATGCCGGTCTTCAGCCGGACGACCTGCTGCTCGGCATCAACAGCCGGCCCGTCAACAGCGTGGACGACCTGCAGCGGCTGATGGCGCTCGCCACCGAGGAAGAGGTGCACCTGGACGTACTGCGCAAGGGCCGCCGCAAGGACGTCTCCGCCCGGGCCCGCCACCGCCGCGAACCGGTGGCGGCCTGAGCCTTCCGGGCTCCGGTTCCACCGGGCAGGTGTCCCGCGTGGAACCGCGCCCCCGTTATGCTGCGCTCCACGATGTCCCCATCGACGGCGCACGACATGGCTTCGGAGGAGCTGGCCGCACGCATCGAGCGCGAGGGCTTCGCCATCCTCCCGCACGGAATCACGCCGGCCACCGCGGATGCCCTGCTCCAGGCCCTGCGTCCCGTGAATGAAGAAGCCGCGACCTCCCAGCGGCGAGGCGGCGTGCGAAACCTGCTGGAGAACGTGCCCGCCGTCCGCGAGCTGGCCCGCTCAAATCCGGTACGCGAAGCCGCTGCATCCGTCCTGGGCCCACACTGCTTCGCGGTGCGAGGCCTGCTGTTCGACAAGACACCGGACGCGAACTGGAAGGTCATCTGGCACCAGGACCTCACCGTCGCCGTGCGCGAGCGCCGCGACGTGCCCGGCTTCGGTCCCTGGTCGGAGAAGGCCGGTGTGCCCTGCGTGCAGCCCCCCACGTCCGTCCTGGAAGGCATGGTCGCGGTGCGCGTCCACCTGGACGACTGCGGAGAGGACAACGGTCCCGTGCGCGTACTCGTGGGCTCACACCGTGAAGGGCGACTGTCCTCATCGAGCATCCCCGGCTGGCTCGAACGAAGCGCTCCCGTGGACTGCCTCGTGCCCCGCCGCGGACTGCTGGTGATGCGGCCCCTGCTGCTGCACGCCTCGTCACCGTCACGCGTCCCCGCGCACCGACGGGTCATCCACCTGGAGTTCGCGGCACGGCCCCTGCCCGGCGGGCTCGAATGGCACGCGCGCGTCTGAGGCTCACGGCCACGTCAGCATCAAGCCCACGCCATCCGGCGCGGGCACCAGGCGCGCCGTGAGCTCCCCGTTCAGCTTCGCGTTGAGGAACGTGAGCACGCCATCGAACACCAACAAGAACGCGCCCTGCACGAGCACGCTCTTGCCCCAGCCTCGCAGGCGCTCCGAGTCCTTGCGCATTCCGCGCTCCCACAGGAACCCGCCGAAGGCGATGTAGCCCACGTCCAGGCCCGCGTTGAGGAGCAGCACCTTCTCCATCCGCTGCCCTTCGGACAGGCTGCGCGCCAGGTCCCACGAGGCCGGATCCGCCGTCGCCTGCCCGTGATAGCCGAGCCCCGCGATGACCAGGTTCACCACGTTCCAGGCCGCGTTCGCCTGGAAGAAGGCCCGCGTCTCGCCTTCGCTCGCGAAGTGTCCGGCGACGCCCGTGCCGATGTTCAGCACCGCCCAGCCGAACAGGATGCCCATCGCGGTCTGGTTCACACGCACCGCTTCCGCGTTGTGCCGCGCGAGCCACGCCTTTGCGTCCGGGGCAGGCGTCTCCTGCGCCACCCCTGGCATCGCGAAGAACAACAACACCAGGACGCAGCAGGAACGCACGAGGCGGGCGGAGGCCATGGCGGCACTCTAGGCTCCCAGGCCTCCAGGCCGTGCGCCTCCCGCCCGGCGCGGCCTCAAAACCTGTCCGACTGTTGGACAGGTTTCCGCGGCTCGGCTCCCCGGCGCCCCCGCCCGCCGAGCGACGGCCAACGCTACCGGTCGCCGTCGTCGCTGAGCGGCGGCGCTTCCCTCGCGGGCTCCGTGCCCTCCTGCGCGCCGTAGCCGCCAATGCCCTTCTGGAGGATGCGGTCCTCGCCCACGTCCTCGTCCGTCACGTCGCCCCGTTCGGTGCCCGGGCGCTGGTGCCTGGATTCACGCTCCAGTTCCTCCGCGCTGTGGGTATCCGTGCGCTCAGGCCCCTTCACCGGCGGCCCCTTGTTGCTGGCCATGGTCGCGTCTCCTGTCTGGATGTCCTGCCCTCCAGGACAAGGTCCGGCGCGTCCCATCCCCCGACAAGGCCACTGCATCAGACACACGGGTCGGCAGGGGCACGGCATGCCGTCATGGAGCGGGGTAGCATCACCAATCGCCTTGCTTCCCGGAGCCGCCCCGCCATGACCGACCCGGCCCATCACCCCGAGGACGCTGTCCCCTCCGGCTGTCCCTTCAGCGGCGAGGGAAGGCCTTCCGCCGCTCGCGTGCCCGGCCCCATCTATCGGAAGCCGTTCTGGCGAGCGCGTCTGCCCGAAGTGAGCCGGGAGATCGCCTCCCTGGATGCACGGCGTGACTGCCAGCGCATCGTGCACCTGCTGACCAACTACGAGTTCCCCTTCGACATCGTGCGGTCCACGGAGATCGCCCTCTTCCACACCTACGGCAGCCGCTCCGTCTCACGCCTCCTGGACCGCACGGGTGAGTTCAACAAGCGAGGCCAGAAGCGCTACGACGACACGCGCATGCTCATCGCGCGGTTCATGGAGTGCGGCTGGGAGGGCGAGGCGGGACACCGTTCGCTGGAGCAGATGAACCACATCCATTCCTTCTTCCGCATCCCGAACGAGGACTTCCTCTTCGTGCTGTGGACGTTCATCGACTTCCCCATCCAGTGGATGCAGGAGTTCGGCTGGCGTCCCTTCACCCAGCACGAACAGGAAGCCTGGTTCCATTACTGGTGCGAAATCGGCCGCCGCATGAGCCTGAAGGACATCCCCGAGAACAAGCCCACCTTTGATGCCTTCATCCGCGACTACGAAGCGCGCGAGTTCGTCCCCGACGCCGCCAGCCACCGCGTGGCCCAGTCCACGGTGAACATCCTCGCCGGCTGGGTGCCACGCCCGCTGCGTCCGCTGGTGGCCCCCATCAGTCTCAGCCTGGTGCCGCCGCGCCTGCTCCCGGCCATCCAGTTCGAATCCCCACCCGCCTGGGTGGGCGGCCTGGTCCGAGGCGCCCTCAAGCTGCGCAAGCGCATCAAACGCCACGTCTCCCTGGAGCGCTACCCGTCGACCCTGGAGACGACGCTCAACCGCACCTACCCCGGCAATGCCTACCGCATCGAAGGCCTGGGCCCGGACTACGCTCACCGCGACGCGGAATGAAACCGGGTGAGCCAGGCACAGAGGGCCGCCACGGATTCATCCAGCGTCTGACGTGGTCCCCAGAACATCGGGGCGATTGCCTCGAAGGCGGCCTGGATGGCCGCGGTGCCTTCGCCGCCTGGGAGGAAGTGCCGCGCGTCACCAGCAGGAGGCGCATCGATCTGCTTCTGCCGGATCATCTCCTCGGCCAGTGCACGGACGTCCGCGTAGTCAGGCAAAGGAGGTAGCGCATCTTCGGCTGCGATGATGCGTGCCGCGTCCTCGTAGTGGCGCACGAAAGTGGCAGGCTCCAACGGCTCCTTCTGGAGCCGTCGCTGGATGGCATCCACCTTCTCCAACAGCGTGACCAGGGGATGAACACACCGCACGGCCCTGGGGCGGTTGTCCTTGAAGTCCGCGAGCTGCTGCTGGGCCTCAAGCTCTTCGTGGACGAATGACGCCATGTCGCGCCGGACAAAGGGTGTCACCCGCGCATTGCCGACTTCCAGAAGGACGAAGGGACGCAGGATTCCCACCATGCCGCCCAGATGCTGCGCCGGATACAGGATGCGCACGCTGGCGGAGCGCCAGTACCGATCCGCTCCGTCGATATCCAGCTCCGTCCGCGCCCCGGGAACCTGGATGCGCTCGGCCAGCGCCTCGAAGTACGCCCGGCGGGCCTTCGTCGCTCCTGCTCCGGTGCGGCTCCAATCCATCACCCGGGGAAGCTCGACCGACCCTGCCTCCAGCTTGAGGTCCAGGTCTTCCGAGAACCGCTGGATGAGCGAGAAGCCCTTCGAGAGCGACGTGCCGCCCTTGAACCAGACCTCGAAGCCCGCGTCATGCAGGGCCCACAGCGTATGGGTGACCCAGTAGTCCTTCTCTGTGAGGCCCAGGGAGAGCCGCCGCTTGTCGGCGACGATTCGTAGCAGTTGATCGAATTCGAGGTCTTCGTGGATGAAGGTCATGCAGAGGCAGAGCGGATCGCTTCGTGGATCCACTCACGCGTGCTCTGCCTACCAAACCGGTCAGACATCTCCCCGAGCCGCCGGGCATCGAACGCGCCTCGCTTCAGTGCGCGCGTCAACGCACGCGTCAGCTCCGCGGGCACGACGCCTGCACTCCCGGCGTTCTCGAAGAGATCCACCACGAACCATTCCAGCGTCGGGGGCTGGGGGAAGGCGACCCGCCGCAACTCGAAGGTCCTCCCCCCCAACTCGAAGCGACCCGAGCGCTTCGTGTTGTAGACGAGCGCCGAAGCGAAGACCGCCGTGGATCCCAACCCGAGCGCATTCCATCGGTCAGGCCCGGTGAAGACGAACGGGCTGCCCTCCAGGAACGCCTTCATGATGGCTTCATCGGACGGAGCCACCACGCCGAAACGCCCCCGCTTCGGACAGGCATAGAGCCCATGCGCCAGGGGAATCAGCACGCCCTCGCCCACCAATCGCCGGGCCAGTCGGGGCGCATTCACGCCCCACGTGGCCAGCTCCTTCGTCCGATAGACGCGGCCCGGCTCCAGCTCGGGATGGACGGCGGCGGGCATGATGGTCCGAAATTTCCCGAAGAAAAAAGACAACGTCAACTTCGAAAAAGCCCGCGTCCCCTCGCGGGAACACGGGCCTTCAAACCTCATGACGTCACAGAGGCTCAGCTCTTGTACTTCACGGAGCAGCCGTACGGCTCGGAGGTCGCGGTCGGCACCTGCTTGCCGTTGAGGAGCGCGTCCACCGCCGTCTGCACGTAGTTCACCTTGGTGGCTTCCTTGCCGCGCGGGTCGTTGTCGATGGCGCCCGCGTAGCGGACCACGCCCTCACCGTCGATGACGTACATGTGCGGCGTCGTCTTCGCCGCGTAGCTCTTGCCCACCGCGCCGTCCGTGTCCAGCAACACCGGCTGGCTGAAACCCTCCTTCTTCTTCCAGTCCGCGGCGCTCTTCGCGTTGTGCGTGGAGGACGAGTCCACCGTCAGCCACACCACCTTCTTCGCGTCGAAGCCCTTCTGCGTGTTCTGCATCGTCTTGGCATCGTAGTGCCGCTTCACGAACGGGCACTCCGGGTTCGTCCACTCGAGCACCACCACCTTGCCCTTGTACTCGGACAGCGAGTGGGCCTTGCCCGCCTCGTCCTTCAGCGTGAACGCCGGAGCGGGCTTGCCCACCTCCGCGTTGTCAGCCGCGAAGACGGGAGCGGACACGAAAGCCGCGGTGAGAGCGAGTGCCTTGAAGACCTGCTTCATGACGGAACCTCCAATGAGTTGAACGCTGCGCACGAACGAACAACACAAACCCGACTTCACTCCCGGCTCAAGGCCGGGCGCACACCACCGAGCCACCCTTCAACGGCGACCCACACTCCGCCGCGCGCTGCACCGCCGTGATGACGCTGTCCGCGGTGAGCAGCTCGTTGAGCACCTCCGGCTTGTCCGGCGCGCCCGGGCTCAACACCAGGTACATGGGCACACCCGCGCGGCCATGGTCCGCCAGCTTCGTGGTGATGCGCGCGTCCCGCCGCGTCCAGTCCGCCACGAAGAACGCCACGTTGTGCTTCAGGAACGCCTGCCGCACGTCGTCGCGCGACAGCACGGTGCGCTCGTTGAACTTGCACGTGAGGCACCAGTCCGCCGTGAAGTCCACGAACACCGGCTGACCCGCCGCCAGCGCCGCCGTCACCGCCGCCTCATCCCAGGGCTGCGCTCCACCGTGCGACGCCACCGCGCCGCGCGTCTCCAGCGACGCCTGCGCCTCCTCGAAGCGCAGCGCCACCGCGCCCGAGCCCACCAGCACGAGCACCGCCAGCGCCACCGTCACGCCCCGGCGCCCGCCCTCCAGCCCCTGCGACTGGCCGTACAGCCACGTGACCAGGCCCACCGCGATGAGGAACGCGAGCAGCCGCGCCATGCCGTCCACGCCGGCCAGGCCGCCCATCACCCACACCAGCCACACCGTCGTGCCCAACAGCGCGAAGCCCAGGAACTGCTTGCCGCGCTCCATCCACATGCCCGGCCTGGGCAGCCGCTTCATCAGCCCCGGCACCAGCACCAGCACGCAGAAGGGCAGCGCCAATCCCAGCCCCAGCGCCACGAACACCGCCACCACCGTGGCCGGGCCCGCCGCGAAGGCGAAGCCCACCGCCGTGCCCAACAGCGGCGCCGAACACGGCGTCGCCAGCACCACCGCGAGCACGCCTTCTCCCGCGCTGCGCATCAGCCCGTGGCTCTGGTCCACCTTGCCCGCGAGCGCCGTGCCGTCCGCGCCCAGCGTGTAGACACCGAAGAGGTTGAGCGCGAACGCCACCAGCACCGCGCTCACGGCCGCCACGAACAGCGGCTCCTGGAACTGGAAGCCCCAGCCCACGCTGGCACCACCCGCGCGCACCGCCAGCACCGCGCCCGCGAGCAGCAGCATCGTCGCCAGGATGCCGCCCGCGTACGCCGCCGCGTGCGGCGCCACCTTGCCCTTCTCCTCCTGCACCATCCGCGTGAAGCCGTACACCTTGAGCGCCAGCACCGGGAACACGCACGGCATCAGGTTGAGCAGCGCGCCGCCCAGGAACGCGAACAGGAGCGCGACGCCCAGCCCCAGCGGCGACTCACCCGACGCCACTGGAGCCGCGGCCGAGGGCTTCACCTTGCCCACCGCGTCCTTCACCGACGGGACCTTCAGGGGCGCCACGCCCGCCACCGTGCCGTCCGCAACGACCGGCGCGAGTGCCGTGTCCACGTCCACCGCAGTGAAGCCCGTGGCCTTCGTGCCCAGGCGCAGCGCGCCCGTGAGCCGGGGCTCTCCCTTGGGCACCACCGACGACGCCTGGCCCTTCAGCGCGAACGTCCCCGGCGCCGTCTTCGTCAGCGCCACGCTGTCCACGCCCAGGATGCGGCCGGGCACGAAGAAGTCACCCTCCACGTCTCCCGCGTAGGGCTTGCCGTCCGCCGCCGTCACGGTGAGCTTGCCGGTGAACGGCTTGCCCGCCGTCAGCGACGTGCCATCCAACGCCAGCGCCACGCGCGGCGCGCCCTGCGCCCCCACCAGCGAGGGCACCTGGGCCTGCGCGGCGTCGAACTGCGGCGCGAACTCCGGATCCGTCACCGTCTCCGGCCCCACCGGCAGCGTGCGCGTCAGCACCAGCTGCGCGGGGATGCAGTGCACCTTGCACGCGAGCGCGTCCACCGCCGCCGACACGTTCAGCGTACCCGTGGCGTCCTTCGACACGTGCGCGGGCGCGAACAGCAGCACCTCGTCGTGGTAGCCGTGCGTGGTGATGAAGCCGTCCGGCGTGCGGAACGTGCTGGGGAAGGGCCAGCGCAAATCCCCCACCGTGACGCCCGGCACATCCCACGACACCTCCGTGGCCAGGCCGGAGTCGCCCGGGTTCTTCCAGTAGACGTGCCACTCCGGGTCCAGCTTGAGACGCACGCCCACGCGGAAGTCGCCGCCCGCCTTCACCTGCGTGGCGTCCAGGAGCAGCGCACCCTCCAGGCGCGGGTCGCCCTCGTCCGGCGCGGTGCTGCCCACGGCGGTGGGCGGAAGCGCGGCCTGGGCCCACGTCGCCAGCAGCAACGCGCCCACCACGCCCAGCCCACCGAGCCGGCTTCCAGACCTCTTGCTCCACCGATGCGTCATGCGACTCCCGTTAATCCACCTGGAAACGCCGTGCTACCTGGGATGCGTCCCCGCGGGATGCACTCAACCTTCCGGGCAGCCGGGCATTCCGCATGCCCGCACGCCCGGCGTCAGGGACCACCCCGGGCCCCCGCGCCTTCCCCATACGCTCAGGGACTCCGGACGGTTACGACTCGCCGCCGCCCGTCTTCCAGGGCAGGAGCCCCCCGCTGTCCAGGGTCACCGCCTGCGGTGGAGGCGCGCCGCCGTTCGCCACGGCGGGCAGGGCCGCTCGCGGAGGCGGGCCCACATTCACCGCGGCCGGAAGCGCCGGCCCGATGCGGCTCATGGTGATGCGCGACACCTCTGACTGGGCCCGGCGCACTCCCAAGGCGGACGGCTGGGCCGCACGGCGCTCCACCGCCCGGCGCAGGTCCGCCAGCCGGTCCACGTGCCGCTGCGCGGGGACCTCCGCGGAGCCCAGGCGGGCCAGCTTGTAGAGCCCCTTGTCCGCGCCCTCGAGCGCCCGCTCGGCCGCGTCCTGCTGACGGCGGGAGAGTGCCTTCCAGGCGGCGGCCTCGTGAGACACGAGCTCCAGCTCCGCGGACACCGCGCGCACGAAGCGGCCCTCGTCGCTGTCAGGCAACAGGCGCGTCACGGGCACGGACAGCCGCCGGGTGTCGCCGTGCTCCGTGTACGAAGCGGTGACGGTGAGGTTCCAGTCGCCCTTCTCCAGCACGCCCGCGAAGAGGACTCGGCGCGGGAACGCGTGCGACACCGCTCCCAGCGCGGCGCTCATCGCGTCACCCTCCACACGCGACGGGTAGCGGTGACGGCAGCGCAGGTCCGCGAAGCCCGTGGGCAGCACGTACACGCGCGCGTCCGCCACCACCTCGCCGAACAGCTCCGCGCCCAGCGCGCCCACCGCCAGCGGCAGGCCCTCCGCGTCGTCCACGTGCGTGAAGCCCGTGCCGGACGGGCCGGTGAGCGCCTCCAAGATCTCCGGCAGGTAGTGCTTGCCCAGCCCCAGCGCGTGCAGCGCCACGCCGGAGTCGTGCACCCGCTGGCCCAGCACCTTGAACTCGCCCAGCGCGGTGGGCCCCACGGAGGGCTCGCCGTCCGTGAGCATGAGCAGCTGCGGCCGGGCGCCCGGCACCAGCACGCGCCGCACGGCCTCCGCGCCGTTCTCCACGGCCTCGTGCAGCGCGGTGCCCTCGCCGGAGTCCAGGCGAGAGAGCGTCTTCAGGAACGCTGCCTTCGCGCCCGGCTCCATCGCGCGCACGGGCAGCACCTGCTCCGCGTCGGCGTCGAACGTGAGCAGGCCCACGTAGTCCTTGGGCCCCGCCCGCTCCACCAGCGCGCGCGCCGCCTCCACCGCCGCCGCCAGCGGCGCGCCCCGCATGGACGCGCTCCGGTCAATGACCAGGTTCACCGCAACCGGGGCCCGAGGCGTCTCTGCTTCGGCCTCCAGGGTCACCAGCAGCAGCACTTCGCGGCCGCCGTCCGCGTCGCGCTCCACTGCCCACGCCGTCTGCTTCATCCGCACTCCCGCATGGTGGGTGGCCCCATCCCGCTCATTCGACCGACGCGATCGCCGTCGCGACGGCCTCCTGGCCCCGGACGCCCCTGCACGGGCCCGCGTCCGCCCTGAAGTCCTGTCGCTGTTCATGGAGGATGTCGGGTTTCCGGTCGTGAAAGCAACGTGTCCGACCCGACCAACCCCTGGTCCTACGAGCCTCCACCCGGCACCGGCGATCACCCATCCGGCGTGCCTCGGGACGGCTCGCGTCACCCACGGACACGCGGATTCCGGCGGGTTCGTTCAGCCATTTACGGATTTACTTCCTGGAAGGTCCTACACCGGTCATTCCGGGGACCGCTCCGGAGGGCTCGACCCGACCTTGGACGGGGAGCGTCACGGCATCCAGCGCACTGCATCAGCGCCCGGGAGTGCAAGTCCCGGAACCTGTCCGACGGTCCGACAGGTTCGACAACGAAGGCCCCCGCGCAGGCCACGGGCCGCGGGGGCAGGGCGTCACTCCGCCACGTGCCAGCCGCCCCAGGCCTCTTCGTCCAGGTGGCCCCAGCGCCGCTCGTCCGTGGAGTCCAGCGGAACCGAACGGCCGTTTTCACCCGTCGCGGACAGCTCCAGGTCGTCCAAACCCTCGTCCAGGTACGTGCTCTCGTCGTGGCTCATGTCCGGCTCCTCGGCGCTCCATTCACGGGGTGTACGGCCTTTGACGGCTCGCGTCCCCTTGGACGCCCTGCGTCGGTCACCGGGCCCGCCCCATGCGGGTCCCTTTACAAGCACTTCTTGACCGATTTACGAACATGTTGGGAGCCCGCCCCGATTTTGTAAAGCCCTCGGGACAGCAAAGTTCTGGGACACTCCGCCAGACCACGCCCGGCCGCCTGCCTTCCAGCACGCCAGGCGTGAGGATTTCGCGCACGGCAGGTCTGGGGCGGAGGGTGGGTGGGCACCACCCTGGACGACGGTCTGGAAGCAGTGGAAGGAACGCTGCGGGACACGGTCCCCGCAGAGCGCTTGATTCGCGAATCACCCCTGCTAGGGTTGACAATCACTCCAGAATTGCCGCGTCGCAGCAACCGGCGTTGCCGCCGTGCGGCCCCAGAGGGTCCCGAGGTTCCATGAACCCCATCATCACCGGCCTGCTGCTGGCAGGCGCAGTCTCAATCTTCATCATCACGATGTCCGGCCGCGTGGGCGTGCTGCTCGCGATGAAGAAGGAGAACCGGCTGGACCACATCCCCTACCGCGTGGCGCAGCTGGTGCGCTTCGGGTTGGGCCAGAAGCGCATGGTGGATCCAGAGGAATTCACCCCGGGCCTGTTCCACATCTTCATCTACGCGGCGTTCATGGTGCTGGCGCTGCGCACCATCATGATGTTCGCGATGGGCTTTTCGTCCACCGCGCTGGACGTGCTCACCGACCTGAGCCACCCGGCCTGGGACGCCGCGCCGCCGCTGCTGCTGCTCTACAAGGTGTACCTGCTGACCAAGGACGTGGTCGCGGCGCTGGCGCTCGCGGGCGTGGCGTACTTCGTGTGGACGCGCTGGAAGGTGAAGCCGGACCGCATGTCCCAGTCCTGGGAGGCCTACCTCATCCTGGGCTTCATCGCGGGCCTGATGATCACCGAGTTCATGTTCGGTGGCAGCCACATGGTGGCCGCGCACGCCGCCGCGCAGCAGGTGGCGGTGGGCGCCACGCAGGTGCCGGCGGCGCCGTCCGCGATGGTGTGGTGGGAGCCCGTCACCAGCCTGACGGGCCTGGCGATGATGCCCCTGGGCGTGACGGCGTCGCACGTGCTGGGCGTGGCGGGCTTCTTCATCCACCTGACCATCATCCTGGCGTTCCTGAACTTCCTGCCGCTGGGCAAGCACTTCCACATCATCACGGGCCTGCCCAACGTCTTCTTCCAGCGCACGCACTCCACCGGCAAGCTGCCCACGCCCAACCTGGAGAAGGAGGAGTTCGGCGCCGCCACGGTGAAGGACCTCACCTGGAAGAACGGCCTGGACCTGTACTCCTGTACGGAGTGTGGCCGGTGCCAGACGCACTGTCCCACGTACATCACGGGCAAGCCGCTCACGCACAAGGCCGTGAACCAGGACCTGAAGCACTGGCTCTGGGACAACGAGCGCTGGGTGGAGGAAGGCTACGGCCCCAACGGCGTGAAGGAGCCCCTGCCTGAGATTGTCGGCAGCGCGCTGAAGGCGGAGACGGTGTGGGCGTGCACGAGCTGCGGCTGGTGCGAGCAGGCCTGCCCGGTGTTCATCGAGAACGTCCCGCGCCTCATCGACATGCGCCGCTACCAGGTGCAGGTGAAGGCGGAGTTCCCGGCGGAAATCCAGCGCGTGTTCGAGGGCATGGAGCGCCAGGGCAACCCCTGGGGCATCGGCCAGGACCAGCGCGACGAGTGGGCGGCGGACCTGGCGCTGCCCACCTGGGGTGACGGCGGCGAGTACGAGTACCTGTTCTTCGTGGGCTGCGCGGGCAGCTACGACGACAAGCAGAAGAAGGTGAGCCGCGCGCTGGTGAAGATCATGCGCGAGGCGGGCGTGTCCTTCGCGACGCTGTCCAAGCAGGAGATGTGCAACGGCGACTCCGCGCGCCGCATGGGCAACGAGTACCTGTACCAGACGCTGGCCAAGACGAACGTCGAGTCCTGGAACGCGATGGGCGTGAAGGCGGTCATCACGCAGTGCCCGCACTGCTTCAACACCATCAAGAACGAGTACCCGGAGTTCGGCGGCGAGTACCGCGTCATCAACCACACGCAGCTCATCAACGAGCTGCTCAAGGACAAGCGCATCAAGCTGTCCTCGGTGATGAACGCCGGAACGAAGCTGACCTACCACGACCCCTGCTACCTGGGCCGGCACAACGGCGTGTACGACGCGCCCCGTGAAGTGCTCAAGAGCATCCCGGGCCTGGAAGTGGTGGAGATGCAGCGCAGCCAGCGCGAGGGCTTCTGCTGCGGCGCCGGTGGCGGCCGGATGTGGATGGAAGAGCACATCGGCACGCGCATCAACCACAACCGCATCAACGAGGCGGCCCTCACGCTCAAGCACGCGGAGGATCCCAACACGCCCTACCCCGACGCCGCGGACAAGAAGAAGCCGGGCATGGTGGGCGACTACAAGGAGCCGGGCGGCAAGGGCATCGTCGCGGTGGCCTGCCCGTTCTGCTCCACGATGCTCAACGACGCGAAGAACGACACCGGTCGTGAGCAGATCCAAATCAAGGACATCACCGAGCTGGTCGCGGACTCCATGGAGACCACCAACAAGGGCGGCACCGTGAGCCCCAGCCCCGTGGTGAGCGCCAAGCCGGAGTAACGCAGGTCCGGCTCCAGATGTGACGAGGGCCCGGTGGCTCCCCACGGTGGGAGCGGCCGGGCCCTTCGCCTTTCCGGGCTGGAAGACTACTTGCGGCCCTTGAAGGAACCCTTGGGCGCGTTGCCCTCCGAGCGCAGCACGCGCTCCAGGCGCTTGGTGGCGCCGGCGTCGCCCAGCTTGCCCGCGACGTAGGCGCCCGCGGAGGCGAGCTTGCGGCGGAAGTCGTCGGGCGCGACCTCGGACGCTCGCGAGGGACGCGCGGGAATCTCGTCGATGCCCTGGTTCTTGAGCAGCGTGCGCGCCATGTCCTTCTCGTCGGCGGTGGCGTGCGGGGACAGGAGCGCGCAGACCCGGAAGTGGCCGTAGGCGGCGGCGGCGACGAACGGTGTCTCGCCCACGGAGTCCGGCAGCGAGGGGTCCGCGCCGGCATCCAGGAGCGCCTGCACCAGGTCGTCCTGACCCGAGCGCGCGGCCATCATCAGCGGCGTACGGCCCTCGTCGTCGAAGGGGTTGGGGTCCGCGCCCGCGTCGAGCTGGGCGCTCAAGGCGGCGCGGTCACCCGCGGCGACGGCATCGAACAGGGACACGGTGCGTACCTCCGGACAGGACGCGCGGGAGCATGGCGTTTCGGCGAACGCGACGCCAGGGAGGGACCCGCGCGCTGGCTCTACGGCGGGGCGTGGAGGGCATTGCCGTTTCGCGTCGCCGGGTGCCCGCTTAAAAGGCGGGCAGGAGGCACGGCGTGGCTCTCTTCGCGGCGCGGGTCCTGGGTGCGACGTTCGTGGTGCTGGGCGCGTCCATGCTGGTGTTGACCTGGGGGTCGTACCGGCGGGACATGGCCCTCCTGGCGGAGGGGCTGCACGCGGAAGGCACGGTGGTGAAGAAGGAGTTCCTCGCGGCCTCGGATGACAGCGACTACATCCTCGTCTACGCCTTCACGCCCCAGGGCGGTGAGCGCCAGGAGCACCGGCGGAACATCTCCTCGAAGCTGTGGAAGCGGCTGCGCCCCGGGGACCGCATCCAGGTGCAGTATGGCCAGAGCGACCCGCGCCGCAGCTTCCCGGAGGGCCACGGGGTGATGTCGCTGGGACTCGCCCTGTTCCTCAGCTTCGTGGAGGTGTTCCTCACCCTCATCGGAGGGGTGGCCCTGCTGGCGAGGGCCGAGACAGACACGCCCCAGGTTGCCT